>JALORM010000048.1 GCA_025458985.1 Paracoccaceae bacterium
GCGGTTTCGAGGACCGGCTCAGCCATGGCGCGCGCGCCCCGCCAGAAGCCCGATCAGACCGCCGCGCGCGAACAGGACGGTGAGAAGCAGCAGCAGCCCCAGGAACAGCCGCCAGTGGTCGTTGACGCCGCCCAGAAGGTGTTCGAGCAGGATGAAGAGCCCCGCCCCGGCGAGCGGGCCGAAGAGGCGCCCGATCCCGCCAAGGATGACGAAGACCATGATCTCGCCCGAGACGTGCCAGCTGAGCATCTGGGGGCTGACGAAGCGGTTGAGGTCGGCATAGAGCGCGCCGGCAAGGCCGGTGATCGCGCCCGAGACGACGAAGGCGGCAAGCCGCAGGCGGTAGGGGCGGATGCCAAGGCTTTCGACCCGGCCGGGATTCTGCCGCGCGCCCTGCAGTGCCAGGCCGAAGCCCGACCGTGCGAGCGCGGCCGAGAAGGCGAGCGCCAGCGCCAGCAGCCCCGCCGCCAGCGCGAAGAACGGCATCGGACGCAGGGTGTCGAGCCCCGGAAAGCCGTTTCGGACATAGAAGGACAACCCGTCCTCGCCCCCGTAGGTCGGCCAGGAGATCGCGAAGTAGTAGAGCATCTGCGCGAAGGCCAGCGTCACCATGATGAAGTAGACGCCGGTCGTGCGCAGGCTGAGCGCCCCGATCACCAGCGCCGCCAGGCCCGAAACCGCCATGGCGACGGGCCAGATCGCCAGCATGTTCTTGGTGCCGGTCCAGCCGAAGGCGAGCGTGCTGCCGTCGAAGGCGTGGACCGCGAGGATCCCCGCGACGTAGCCGCCGATCCCGAAGAAGGCGGCGTGGCCGAAACTGACGAGCCCCCCGAGCCCGAGCGCGATGTTGAGCCCCACCCCCGCCAGCGCCAGGATCGCGACCTTGGTGGCGAGCGTCACCACGAAGACCTCGCCCGCCGCCTGCGCCGCGACCGGCACGGCGATCAGCGCCGCGAAGAGGACCGCGTTGATCCAGCCTTCGCGGCTCATCCGGCGGCCCCGTAAAGTCCCTTCGGCCGCCAGATCAGCACGCCGGCCATCAGCACGTAGATCAGCATCGAGGCAAGCGCCGAGCCGACCCCGGTCGCAGCCGAGGGCTCCAGCACCGCGCGGAAGGCCTGAGGCAGCAGGAAGCGGCCCAGCGTGTCGGTCAGTCCGACCAGCAGCGCGCCGACGAGCGCGCCCCGGATCGAGCCGATGCCGCCGATCACGATCACCACGAAGGCGAGGATCAGCACCGGTTCACCCATCCCGACCTGCACCGACTGGAGCGCGCCCACCAGTGCCCCCGCCAGTCCGGCAAGGGCGGCGCCAAGCGCGAAGATCGCGGTGTAAAGCCTTGAGATGTCGACACCAAGCGCCGCGATCATCTCGCGGTCGGCCTCGCCTGCCCGGATCTGCACGCCAAGCCGGGTGCGCCCGATCAGCCAGAACAGGAACGCCGCCACCGCAAGCCCGACGGCGATGACCACAAGGCGGTAGACCGGATAGGCGCTGCCTCCGGGAAGCGGCACGCTGCCCGACAGGGCCGCGGGGATGCTGAGGTAGAGCGGAAAGGACCCGAAGACCCAGCGCGTGCCTTCCGAGAAGATCAGGATCAGCGCGAAGGTGGCCAGCACCTGGTCGAGGTGGTCGCGGGCATAGAGGCGGCGGATCACCAGCAACTCGACCAGCGCCCCGGCCGCCGCCGCCGCGGCCAGCGCGGCAACCAGGCCAAGCGCGAAGCTGCCTGTCGCCGCTGCTACCGCCGCGCAGGCGAAGGCGCCGACCATGTAGAGCGAGCCGTGCGCCAGGTTGATGAGCCCCATCACCCCGAAGACCAGCGTCAACCCCGACGCCATGACGAACAGCGTCATGCCGTATTGCAGGCCGTTCAGGACCTGCTCGAGGAGGAGCGTCCACGCCATGGCGAAGGGGGCAGTGCGGGGCCGGGCAACGCGTCCGGCCCCGATCGCCCTACATCTTGCAGTCGGCCGCGTAGGCGTCGGCGCGATCCTCGAGCGCCACGCCGACGATGCGGTTGGTCAGCGTGCCGTCCGCGTCCACGACCTCGCGCACGTAGATGTCCTGCACCGGATGGTGGTTCGGGCCGAAGGCGAAGTCGCCCCGGGTCGACGCGAAGTCGGCCTCGCGCAGCGCGGCGCGGAAGGCGTCCTGGTCCGCAACATCGGCCTTGCCCATGGCCGAGATCAGGAGGTTCGCGGTATCGAACCCCTGACTTGCATAGAGCGAAGGCAGCCGCCCGTACTCCGCCTGGAAACTTTCGACGAAGGCGCGGTTGGCCTCGTTGTCGAGGTCGGGCGACCATTGCGCGGTGTTGCGCACGCCAAGTGCGGCCTCGCCCACTGCCGGCAGGATGTCCTGGTCGAAGCTGAAGCCCGGGCCGATCAGCGGGATGTCCACGCCCGACTGGGCGTACTGCTTGAGGAAGGCGATCCCCATGCCGCCGGGCAGGAAGAAGAACACGCTGTCGGCGCCGCTCGCGCGGATCTGGGCGATCTCGCCCGCGTAGTCGGTCTGGCCGAGCTGGGTGTAGACCTCGCCCGCCAGCGCGCCCTCGTAGAAGCGCTTGTAGCCGGTCAGCGCGTCGGTCCCGGCCGGGTAGTTCGGCGCCAGGATGAAGGTGTTGGCGTAACCCGCCGTGTTGGCATAGGCCCCGGCCGCCTCGTGCAGGTTGTCGTTCTGCCAGGCCACGTTGAAGTAGTTCGGGCTGCACCCGGCGCCGGCCAGCGCCGAGGGGCCGGCGTTGGGCGACAGGTAGAAGCGGTCCTGCGCCAGCGCCGCCGGCACCACCGCCATCGCGATGTTCGAGAAGATGATCCCGGTCAGCACATCGACCCCGTCGGACTGGATCATCTCGTCGGCAAGCTGCACCGCAACGTCGGGCTTCTGCTCGTCGTCCTTCACGATCACTTCGATGTCTGCGCCGGCCTGCTTGACGGCCAGCAGGAACCCGTCGCGTACGTCGATGCCGAGGCCGGCGCCCCCGCCCGACAGCGTCGTGATCATGCCCACCTTCATCTCGGCAAGCGCCGGCCCGGCCAGCATCGTCGCCCCCGCCAGCGCAGCGATCAGTCTTGTCATGTCGTCCTCTCCCTCGGGGTTTTGTCGCGGCGCAGTCTGTCGGGTCGACCTTTGCTTGCCAACCCCTTTCGGTCGCTCACAAATCCGTCCGCATGTGCCAAAGCTCGGGGAACAGCTCGACCGCGAGCATCCGCTTGAGGTAGCTGACCCCGCCAGTGCCACCCGTGCCGCGCTTGAAGCCGATCACGCGCTCGACCGTGGTGACGTGGTTGAAGCGCCAGCGGCGGAAGTAGTCCTCGAGGTCGACCAGCTTCTCGGCCAGTTCGTAAAGCGCCCAGTGCGCCTCGGGGTCGCGGTAGACCTGCGCCCAGGCAGCGCGCACGCCGTCGTGCGCGACATGGGGCTGTGTCACGTCGCGATCCAGCACCTCGGCCGGCACCGGAACCCCGCCCCGGGCAAGCGCGGCGAGGGCAGTGTCGTAAAGCGAGGGCCGCGCCAGTTCCTCATCCAGCGCTGCCTTGAGTGCGGGCACATGCGCGTGCGGGCCGATCATCGCCGCGTTGCGGTTGCCGAGCGTGAACTCGATCAGCCGGTACTGGTGGCTCTGGAAGCCCGACGACTGGCCGAGCTGCGCGCGGAACCGCGTGTAGTCGGCGGGGGTCATGGTGCGCAGCACGTCCCACGCGCCATTGAGCTGCTCCATGATCCGTGCGACCCGGGCCAGCATCTTGAACGCCGGCTGCATCCGGTCGGCCGCGATCGCTGCGCGGGCAGCCGACAGTTCATGAAGCGCGAGCTTCATCCAGAGTTCCGAGGTCTGGTGCTGCACGATGAACAGCATCTCGTCGTGCGCGTCGCTCAGGGGCGCCTGGGCAGAAAGCAGTTTTTCCAGATGGAGATAGTCGCCATAACTCATGTGCCCGTCGAAGGACATCCGGGCGCCCTCGCGGGCCGGATCGTAGGCGTCGGTCATCGGCCGCTCTCCCCGCCGGACACCGGCTGTGCTGCACCCTGTGGGAACGGGGTCAGCTGCGTCAAGCAGCCACCGGTGACCCGCGCGCGGCCGCCGGTCACATCATCGCCGCGCCCACCTCGGCAATCGCCTCGTCGAGGATGTCGAACATCCGGTCGATCTCGGCCGGCGTGATGATCAGCGGCGGCGAGAACACGCACATGTTGAGAAGCGGCCGCACGATCAGTCCGCGCGCCTCGCAGGCCTCGTCGACGCGCTGGCCGAACTCGTGGTCGATCTTCACGCGCTTCTCCTCGGGCAGGTCGGGCCGCGCCGTTCCCTCGACACAGCCCAGGAGCCCAAGACCGCGTGTGTCGCCCACGATCTCGTGCCGGCCAAGGGCCGCCAGCCGCGCCTGGAACTGCGGCGCGACGGTGCGGACATGGTCCAGCAGGCCTTCGCGCTCGATGATCTCGATGTTCTTCAGGGCGGCGGCGCAGCAGACCGGGTGGCCGGAATAGGTGTACCCGTTGCGGAACATCACCTCGGCCCGGTCCTCGCCCGAGATCTCGGCCAGAAGCCGGTCCGAGACGATCATCGCGCCAAGCGGCAGGTAGCCCGAGGTCAGCCCCTTGGCGCAGGTGAGGATGTCGGGAACGATACCGAACACGGGTTCCGAGGCGAACCAGTGGCCGAGCCGGCCGAACCCCGTCACCACCTCGTCCGAGATATAGAGGATGTCGTGCGCGCGGCACAGGTCCCGTGTCCGGCGGACGTAGTCGCCGGGCGGCACCACAACCCCGCCCGAGGCCATCACCGGTTCGGCGATAAAGGCGGCAATCCGGTCGGCGCCCTCTTCGCGGATCGCGCGGGAAAGGTCATCGACCTTCGCATCGGTCCAGTCCTCGACCGACATGCCGGGGGGGCGCCGGTTCGGCGCGATGTCGGGCAGGAAGCGGACCAGCCGCCGCTCGGCGTCCATCGTGTTCTGCCAGCGGTCCTTGCCGGTCACGGAGGCGGCAAGGTAGGTCGACCCGTGGTAGCCCCTCTCGCGGGCGAGGAAGAGCTTCTTTTCCGGTCGCCCGCGCAGGTTGTTGTAAAACTGCGCGAAGCGCAGCGCGCTGTCCACGGCCGACGAGCCGCCGGTTGTGAAGAACACCGTTCCGAGGTCGCCCGGCGCCATCTCGGCCAGGCGCCGGGCCAGCAGCGCGGAAGGTTCCGAGGCAAAGGCCCAGGGCGAATGATAGGCCAGCTTCAGCGCCTGCGCGGCAATGACTTCGGCCATTTCCCGCCGTCCGTAGCCGATCTGGACGCACCACATCCCCCCCGGCCCGTCGATCAGGCGGCGCCCCTCGGCGTCGACCAGGTGGATGCCCTCGCCCGCCGCGGCAATCACCCGGTCGGCGGGGTCGGGGCTCATGCTTTCCCAGGGGTGCAGGAAATGCACGTTGTCCCAGCTTCTTATCGCCTCGGGTGCATGGCGGGTCAGGCGCGGAATGCAGGCGGTGTCGGGGCTCATCGGCGGGCTCCGGCGGGGGTTATTTTGTTTGAGCGCTCATGCAAACTACAGCATCTCTGGCCCATTGACAAGCGCCGCAACCGGATCATTCTCGCCGTCGTCTGGCGTGGGGGGCGCGGCGATGTCTCAGGACTCCGGGGGCGTGCAGCCACGCCCCCGAAAGGAGCGGACGGAGAACGCGGCGCGCCGCCGGGGGCAACTCATCGAGGCGGCGCTGCGGTCGATCATCGAGAACGGCCTTCCCGGGACGACGCTCGCCACCGTGGCCCGCGAGGCCGGACTGAGCCAGGGGGTCGCGGTCTTCTATTTCCAGACCAAGGAAGGGCTTCTCGCCGCCGCCCTGGAACGCCACTACGAACGCTACGAGGAAAACTGGCGGCAGGCGCTCGACGCCGCCGGCGATGACCCCGCCGAGCGGCTGGCGGCGCTGGTCCGGGCCGACTTCCACCCCTCTGTGTGCTCGCGCGAGGCGCAGATCGTCTGGCATGCCTTCTGGGGCGAGGCGAGTTCGCGGCCGCTCTTCAACCGGATCGCGGACCGCTTCGACACCCACCGGTCCGACGCTCTGGAAGCGGCGGCCGCGGCGCTTCTGGCCGAGCTTGGCCGCGACACGTCGGAGGCCCGCGCCCTGGGGGCAGGGATCGAGGGGCTGACCGACGGCCTCTGGCTCCAGATCTACCTGGCAAGCGGGATCACCCGGCCGGCCGAGGCCCTGGCCGTGACCTTCCGCTTTCTGCGCGCGCTCTTCCCCGAGCGGCCGGCCGTCTTCGGCGCGCCCGGCGACTAGGTCCGCCAGCCCGCGTCCGGAGCCTTCCAGACTTCCGAGACGGACCGGAACCCGGGCTCCGGATGTCGTCCCTTCGGTCCGGGTGCTGCAAGGCGGTGAGGGAGACGCGGGCCCCTCCCTTCGCTCCTGCGCAATGCCCCCCGCGATCCGCAACGGGAACGACACGACTGAAGGCGCCGTGACCCGTCGGCACCGTCCCGATCCTCCGGCGCCCCGGGAACTCGCACCTCTCTGCGCGCCGGCATCGCCGTGCGTCCGGCCGGCTCTTGACGGTCCGGCCGGGGCGGGTGAGGGTCGGGCGGCCGATGCAGTTCAGCCCGCATGCCCTGATCGTCCCTGCCCTCCTGCCCGCTCCCTGCCGGGGACGTTCGGAATGACCGGCGTCGCGCTCGCAGGCGCGCCGCTTGCGGTGGTTCTGGTGGCCATGGTCACGCTGCGCCAGCCCGCCGCCCGGGCGGGGGCCGCCGGTCTTGCGGTGGCGCTGGTACTCTCGTTCGCCGCCTTCGACCTTGGCGGAAGCGCACCCGGCGGCGCGCCTTCGGTGCTGACCGGAACGATGGCCGAGGCGCTGCACGCATCGGCGACGATCCTCTGGATCATCCTGCCGGCGCTTTCGATCCACGAGTTCCAGACCCGCACGGGGGCGGTCGCACGGCTGCGCGACCGAATGGCCGGGATCACCGCCGACCGGCGGCTACAGGTGCTGCTGGTCGCCTGGTTCTTCGGGCTCTTCATCGAGGGTGCGGCCGGGTTCGGCACGCCGGTTGCGCTGGGGGCACCGCTCTTGGTCGGGCTCGGCTACGGTCCGGTCCGGGCGGTGGCGATGGCGCTTGTGGGCCACGCGGCGGGCGTGTCCTTCGGTGCGGTCGGCACCCCTGCCCTTGCGCAGGCCGAGGTCACGGGTCTCGATCCCGTGGCGCTTGCGGGCGCTACGGCTGCGCTGCATGTGCCGCTTGCGGCGGTGCTGCTGGTGGCGCTGCTCAGGCTTGCCGACGACGCTCCCCTCTCGCGCGCCGACCTCGGCCGCGCGGGGCTGGCGCTGGGGTGCTTCGCCCTGCCCTTCCTGGGGCTGGCAACTTTGGCCGGGCCGGAACTTGCGACGCTCGGCGGCGCGCTGGCCGGCGCCGCGGCCTTCGTCGCGTTGATCCGCCGGGCCGCACCCGCTGCCGCCCCGTCCCCTGGGGCCAGGACCGGAGCGGCGCCCGGGCTTGCCGCCGACCTCGCGCCCTACCTGGTGATCGTGCTGCTGGTGCTGGCGAGTCGCCTGATCGCGCCCTTGAAGGCAGCTCTCGTCGCACCGTCGCTAGACTGGACCCTGCCCGGCGGCTTCGCCGGAAGTTTCCAGCCGTTCTACCATCCCGGTACGCTGCTTCTTCTGGGGCTCGTTGCGGGTGCCGCGGCGACCGGGCGGGCCGGCGAGCTGCCCGCCGCCGTCGCCGCCGCGCTGCGCCGCCTGGCTCCGGTGGCGCTGGCGCTGCTCGCGATGCTGGCTCTGGCACGGCTGATGGTGCACGCCGGCATGATCGCCACGCTGGCCGAGGCCGCGGCGCGCACCGGGGCGGCCTGGCCGCTGCTCGCCCCGATGCTGGGCGTGCTTGGCACCTTCATCACCGGGTCGGCGACGGCGTCCAACATCCTCTTTTCAGGCCTGCAGCTGACGACCGCGGAAAGCCTCGGCCTGCCGCCCGTCGCGATGGCCGCGGCACAGGGCTACGGGGCAGCGGTCGGTAACCTCGTCGCGCCGCACAACATCATCGCGGGCTGTGCGGCGGTGGGCAGCGCCGGGCGCGAGGGCGAGGCGCTGCGCCGGACGGCGGGGGCATGCCTCCTTTCGAGCGCGCTGGCGGGGGCAGCGATCCTCGCAGTGACGGCAATGGTCTGAGCCGACCGTTGCCGGCAGTCGGCGCGGCCCCCATATTCCCGCCATGCTGAAGCTCACCCCGATCCTGCTGGCGATCCTCTATGCGGTGCTGATGTACCGCTTTTCGGTCTGGCGGACGGGCAAGGACCTTGACGCCCGCTCGACCGTCCTTGCCGATCCGGGCCTCAAGCCGGTGACGGACAGGCTTGCGGCCGCGCTCGGCCTCGACCGGATCAAGGTCCACATCTACGAAATCGCGCCGGTCAACGGACTCGCCGCGCCCGACGGGCGCATCTTCCTGACCCGCGGCTTCTACGAGAGGTACCGCGCGGGCGAGGTGACCGCCGAGGAGCTTGCCAGCGTCATCGCGCACGAACTGGGGCATGTGGCGCTTGGCCACACGCGCCGGCGGATGATCGACTTCTCGGGCCAGAACGCGATCCGCACGGCGCTGGCGATGGTTCTGTCGCGGTTCCTGCCGGGCGCCGGGTTCTGGATCGCCAACATGCTGACATCGCTTCTGGCGGCGCGCCTGTCGCGCAGCGACGAGTTCGAGGCCGACGCCTATGCAGCGGCGCTTCTGACCAAGGCGGGGATCGGCACCGCGCCGCAGAAGGCGCTGTTCCGCAAGCTCGAGGGCCTGACCGGCATGAGGGCGGGCGCCGCGCCGGCCTGGATGATGAGCCATCCGAAGGTCGACAAGCGCATCGCCGCGATCGAGGCCCTGGAAGCCAGGTGGGGCGCCGCCCTGCCCGCCCCCGGCGGCAGATAGGCGGACCGCGCCGGGGGCGCTGCCCCCGGACCCCCGGGGTATTTGGGACAAAAGGAAGGATTAGCCGAGGGCCTTGCCGAGCCGCGGCAGCGCGGCGCGCTTGAGCAGCGGGCGGAGCGGCTGCGGCTGGCCGGAGAGGCGTTCGGCCTCGGCGCGGACGGTCCCGGCCGCGCGGGCGACCTCGGCCGGATGCTGCCGCCAGAGCGCGTGCAGGAAGGCGTCGGGATGTTCGGCGACAAGGCCGAGCGCGGCCAGGGTGCG
>JALORM010000468.1 GCA_025458985.1 Paracoccaceae bacterium
GGCCAGGCTTTCGGTCGCGGCGGCGACCGGCATCAGCACGGCAAAGCCGACCAGGTACTGCACAAGCCCGCCCAGGGCGGGATCGCTGCGGTAGCCGTGCCACTTCTCGAAAAGCGTCGCGACGGTGATCCCGAGCAGGGCCGCGACCGCCAGGGCCACCGCCGCCGCGGGGCTCGGGCCCAGAGTGTCGCCGGACAGGATCACCACCACGACGCCCGCGAAGCCCAGCGCCAGCCCAGCCCAGAGCCACCGGCCCGAGCGCCGCCCGCCCACCAGGGGGGCCGCGGCGCCGACGAGGATCGGTTGCAGCGCCATGATGATGGCGGTCGTTCCGGCATTCATCCCGCGCTTCATCGCAAGGTAGGCGAGCCCGAAGTAGACGACCTGGATCAGGAACCCGGTCAACGCCAGCGCCCCCCAGTGCACCGCCCTGCGCGGCCAGGCGATCCCGCGCCTGAGCAGGAACGGCGCGAGCGCCGCCGCCGCCAGGCCGTAGCGCAGCGCCAGCAGGGTCATCGGCTCGGCATGGGCAAGGCCGAGCTTGGCGAAGCTGTAGCCCCCCGCCCAGAACAACACGAAGACGAAGGGCGCCGCGCGCCAGAACAGCGCGGCAGGCGGTCCCCCCGGGTCGGCCCGCGCCGTCACGCGGCAAGCCGCGCGCCGAGCCGGTCGAGCATCGCGAGGCACTGGGCGAGCTGGTCCAGCGCAAGGAACTCGTCGGGCTTGTGAGCCTGCTCGATGGAGCCCGGTCCGCAGATCACCGCCGACATCCCCAGCGCCTGAAAGAGGCCCGCCTCGGTTCCGAAGGGCACGACGTCGGCGCCGTTCGCGCCGGTCAGTTCCGCGACGATGGCCTTCGCCTCGTTCGGCTCGGCCGGGATCAGCCCGTCGACCTCGCCGATGGTCTCGGTCACGATGTCGGCGTCGGGCGAAACCGCGCGCATCGCGGGCAGCAGCGTGCCGGCGCAGAAGCGGTCAAGGTCGTTCTTCACGAACTCGGCGTCGCCCGGCTGGACGGGGCGCATCTCCCAGTCCACCCGCGCCTTGCCGGGGATGACGTTGCGCGCGTGGCCGCCGGCAAGGACGCCGGTGCTGATCGTCGTCCAGGGCGGATCGAAGCGGCTGTGGGCCGGGGCGCGGGCGACGAGCGCGGCCTTCAGCTCCAGCAGCCGGGCGACATAGCGCACCGCGTATTCGACCGCGTTGACGCCCCGGTCGGGTGCCGAGGCATGGCCTTCCAGCCCCGTGAAGTGTGTCGAGTACTCGTAGCAGCCCTTGTGCCCCTCGACGATGCGCATCGACGTCGGCTCGCCGATGATCGCGACCGAGGGGCGCAGGTCGCGGGCGCGCAGCGTCGCCGCCAGCGCCTGGGCGCCGAGGCAGCCCACTTCCTCGTCGTAGGTGAAGGCGAAGTGCAGCGGGCGCCTCAGCCCCGCCGCCGCAAAGCGGGGCGCCATGGCGACCGCCGCCGCGATGAAGCCCTTCATGTCGCAGGTGCCCCGGCCGAAGAGCCGGCCGTCGCGCGCGACCATGGCGAAGGGGTCGGTCGACCAGTCCTGGTCGGTGACCGGCACGACGTCGGTGTGGCCTGACAGGACCACGCCGCCGTCACCCTCGGGACCGAGCGTGGCGAAGAGGTTCGCCTTCTGCCCGCAGGGCGCGCGCTGCACCTCGACCCGGGCACCCGCGCCTTCCAGCCGCCCGGCGAGGTGGTCGATCAGCGCGAGGTTGCTGTCCGACGATACGGTTGGGCAGGCGACAAGCTCTGCCAGAAGCGCGGTCGTGGCGTCGAGCGTGGTCATCCCCTCAGTCCTTCACGAACAGCTTGCGCTCGACGTTGCAGAAGGTCTCGGCCGGCCCTTCCTCCCGTATCAGGATCGACTCGGTGGTTTCCAGACCCCAGTCGGTCAGCCAGAGGCCGGGCATGAAGTGGAAGGTCATGCCGGGCTCCAGCACCGTCTCGTCGCTGGCGCGGAACGAGGCGGTGCGCTCGCCCCAGTCGGGCGGGTAGCTCAGCCCGATCGGATAGCCGCAGCGGGCGGACCGGCGGATACCCACCTTCTCCAGCGCTGCGGCCAGAGCGTTGGCGACATCGCAGGTCCGGTTGCCGGCGCGGGCGGCCTCGAGCCCCGCCTCGAGCCCCTCGGTCAGCGCCTTCGAGGCGTCGACCATGTCCTGAGGCGGCTTGCCCAGGTGCACGGTTCGGCAGAGCGGCGCATGATAGCGGCGATAGCAGCCCGAAAGCTCGAAGAACGTCGCCTCGCCCGACCTCATCGGGGCGCCGTTCCACGTCAGGTGCGGGGCCGTGGCGTCGGCGCCCGAGGGCGTCAGCGGCACGATGGCCGGATAATCGCCCCAGTCCTCGCCCACGCCCAGGATGCCGATCCGTTCCGAGATACGTGCGGCCTTGCGCATGAAAGCGATCTCGTCCGCCGACTTGACCATCCGCTGCCAGTTGACCAGCGCCGTGGCGTCCACGAACCGCGCGTTCGGCAGGCTCGCGCCCAACACCGCATGGGCCCTGGCCGAGTAGTAGTAGTTCTCCATCTCGACGCCGATGCGGGCGCCGGCAAATCCCATGTCGGTCAGGCGCTGCGCCAGATCCTCCATCGGGTGGCTGGTGGTCGACTGCACGTAGGTATCGGCATAGCCGATGATACGGTCGTCCTCCATCCAGACGGTGCGCAGCGCGCCGTTCGCATCCTGGGAGCGGCCCCACCAGACGGGGTCGCCCTCCATCGGCAGGATCACGCCCTGGTGGACGTAGAACGACCATCCGTCATAGCCGGTCAGCCAGGCCTGATTCGACGGGTCGGTCGCGAACAGCACGTCGATACCCGCCCGCTCCATCGCCTTGCGGGTCTTGCCGATGCGCCGGGTGTACTCGGCTGCTCCGAACGGTGCGTTCGCCAGTCCCATGAAGACCTCGTTTCTGGTGGGGCGTCTATTTGTACACAACTTGCGCGCAGCAACGGCGCGAATAGTGGGATGTTCGCCGGATTTGACGCCAATGCAAGGGATTTCTTCTTGACAGACGTGCGTGATCGGAAATGATGTGCACAACAAGAGGCAACACCCGGCCCGCCCCGGGCCGGCTCCACATCCAGGGAGGACGGCATGAAGACCGTACTGAAGACGACCCTCGCGGCCATTGCGCTTGGCGCCTCTGCCGCAGCGGCGACGGCCGGCCCGCTGATGGACCGCATCGCGGCGGGCGAGCCGATCAGGCTGGGCTTCGCCAACGAGGTGCCCTTCGCCTACCCGGACGAGACCGGCGCGCCCAAGGGCTTCGTCAACGCCCATACGCTCGGCGTGCTCGCCAAGATGGGCTATACCAACATCGAGCCGGTGCAGACCGAATGGGGCGGGCTGATCCCCGGGCTGCAGGCGGGCCGCTTCGACATCATCACCGGCGGCATGAACATCCTGGCCTCGCGCTGCGAGAACGTGGCGTTCTCGGAGCCGATGGCGCGCGTGGGCGACGCCTTCCTGGTGCCGGCCGGCAACCCGAAGGGCATCGGCGACTACGAAAGCCTTGTCGCCAACGGCGCAGTCATGGTGACCGGGGCAGGCTATTCGAACATCGAGGCCGCGAAGGCCGCGGGCCTCGATGA
>JALORM010000049.1 GCA_025458985.1 Paracoccaceae bacterium
GACCACCTGCTGGCCCATCGCGTCGTAGCGGTAGGTGGCCTGCACCACGCCGTTGATCGAGAAGGCCTCCATCCGGCCCGCCGCGTCGTAGGCATAGCCATAGCCCCCGCCCGCGCGGTTGTCGTAGAGGACGTTGCCGGCGTCGTCGTGAAGGAAGGTGCGGGTGTGCCCCCCAGCCTCGGCGACCTGCGCCAGGCGGTTGCTGGACGCAGGGTAGATGTAGGTGTCGGTCTGGATCGTGGCGGGGTCGAGGAAGGACCCCACAGGCGCGAAGACGACGGCGTAGAAGGGCACCGGGCCCGAGGGCTGGTAGGTCGCCGGGCCGGTCGTGGGGTTGAGGAAGGCGAAGGCGTGGGACTGCAGGCGGCTCGCGCCGGTGCCCGTGCCGGTGGCCGTGCGCTGGTCGCGCGCGGTCCAGGCGAAGACGGCGGAGGGGTCGAATTGCGCGGCCTCGGCGTCGGCATAGGCGCGGCCGAGCGTGCCGCCGGTGACGAAGGCGCCCGCGGGGAGGGTGAGCCCCGCCATCGCGAAACGCCCCGCGCCGTCCGGCATCGCCGAGCCGACGGAGGTCAGCGCGTAGTCGCCCAAGGGCGCGGTGGAGAGGGTCAGGTGCCGGTGCCTGATGGCGGCGGTCCAGGTGACGGTGACGGCGGCCTCGGTCCCGGCGGGCTTCGGGACCGTCCAGAGCTCGGCATTGTCGGAGGCCGGGCCGTTCAGGCGGTGGAGCCGTGTCGCGGGAGCGCCATCGACGGTGACCGAGGCGATCTCGGCCGGCGATGTGCCGGCCCAGGCGACGTTGAGAAGGACGTGGCGGCCGGCATAGGCCTCGCCCAGGGGCATCGTGGCCGTCTCGGAGGTGACGCCCGCGGCCGAGGCCGGAGGGACGTGCTGGGAGACGACGGCGGCGCCGGTGTCGCCGGACCCTTCGAGCGGCCCCTGCCGGGGGTAGGGCGCGGTCGGCACGGGGAAGGAGGCGTCCGAGTCGTAGCGCCCGACGCCCTTGGTGACACGGAGTTCGTCGGCATGGCCCTGGAGGCGGTAGTTGGGCCCTTCGTGATCGGCTCCGACGCGGAGCGAGCTGGTCATGGTGCCGACCGACCGGTTGGCCCAGCCGGTCGACTTCGCCTCCATCACGCCATTGACGAAAAGGCGCAGCACATCGCCGTTGCGCGAGACCGCGAAGTGGAACGGCTGCTGGTTGAGGTCGGTAGTGCCGAAGAGATAACTGTCGCCGGCTCCTCCGTAGACACCATCCGCCACGCGGAACGCCACGCGGTTCACCTCCCAGGAGCCCGTCCCTGCGGTCAGGTACACCGACCACGCCCCCGCGGCCCCGAACCAGTTGTTGCCGAGGATAGGAGCTTCCTTGATGTTGCTGTTGACCTTGGCGAAGCCTTCGATCGTGAAGTCGCCTGTCCCGAAGTGCATCCCGCCCTGGACGCCGTAGTCGATGAACCCTCCCTCCTGGAGCTCGGCATTCACCGTCAGCCCGAGCGAGCCCGCCCGCGCGGCGGCCGCACGACGGTCTACCCAGGGAAGCGTCGGCGGGACGAAGGCCGGCGCCAGCGCCAGGGGGCTTTCATCGGCGAGACCGCTCTCGAACCCGGCAAGGTAGGACACGGAGCTCCAGTGCGGATCGCCCGACCCCCGCGGGTGCGGCGCCATGGGAACGCCGATCGCGGCATCGCTGTTGTAACGGCCGACACCTTTCGTGACGCGAAGTTCATCGAGGTACCCGCGCCACCGCCAGGCGGCCGCCAGGTTGCTGCCGCCGACGATGAAGTTCATGCCGTTGTTGCCGACCGACCTGGCCGCCCAGCCGGTGGTCTTGCTCTCCAGGCTTCCGTTCACGAACAGGCGCAATACGTCCCCGTTGCGCGAGACCGCAAAATGGAACCACCCGCTCCCTGCATAGCCACCCTGGTTCGAAGTGCCGACGACGGCCGGGAACCCATCGACCAGGAAGGAGACCTTGGTCGAGGTGGCCGGGTTCAGTACGACCGCCCAGGTACCTGTTCCGCCACCGTTGGTCCCGAGAATCGCATGGTAAGCCGTGGAGCCCGTGAAGGTCGACCTCGCGAAGCCCTCGATCGTGAAGTCGCCGGTCCCGAAATCCGACGCGGCCGTCGGACCATAGCTGACATAGCCACCGGTCTGCTGTTCGGCGTTGACGGCCAGTCCGAGGGAACCGAGACGAGCCGCCGCGGACCGCGCCTCCACCATCTGGGGAGCGATGGGGATGCTGGCCGGCATGATCCCCGAGGTGCTTTCGTCGCCGTAGTCGTTCTCGAATCCTGCGAGGAAGGTCACCGCGTTCCAGTGCGGATCGCCGCTGGCCGCGCCTGAGCCGCCGCTGCCAATCCCCGGTGCGGCAGCCAAGGTGCCCGTCGATCGGCTGGTGCGGTTCCCGACCGCGTCGTAGGTGAAGGCTTCTCCACCCCAAAGCCCGGCGGCGCGGGCCAGCCGCTGGTCGGGGGTGTAGCCGTAGGCCTCAGAGCTATCGAGGTCGAGCGCGTCGGTGACGCCGGTCAGGTTGCCCCGGTTCGACCAGGTGTAGGTCATGTCCCGCAGCAGCGTGCCACCCAGATCGTCAAGCTGCCGCGTCAATCGGTAGGAGGAATCGTAGCTTTCGTTCAGGGTGCTGCCGTCACCGTAGGTCAGCGCCGCGAGTGGACCGTTGGGCAGGTAGGTTGCGCCGGAGACGATGGGAATCGGTGGATGGGGCAGTCCGGTGACCGGATCGACCTCACCGCTTTCGTAGGAGAGTCCAGTGATGCGCCCGTCCGCGTCATAGGCATAGGTGACGGCACCGCCCGAGGGGTATTCCAGCCGGGCAAGGCGACCCTCGCTGTCATGATCCATGCCGATGGCATAGGTCGCGAGGCCCACTGTCTGAGTCTTCGAGGCCGGCAGCCCATCGTCCGCACCGTGCGTGTAACTGGTCGAGCCGCTGCCATCAGTCACGGACACCAGCTTGCCGGCCGAGGGGGTCGCGTCTGTGCCGTAGGTGAAGACCTGGTCGAGGCTGCTGTCGGATGGGAAACGCTTTGCCGTCAGGCGGCCTCCGGCGTCGTATTCGTAGGTTGTGACGATCCCCCGGCCGTCGGTCATCGAGGTGACCAGACCCCGGGAGTCGTGGGTGTAGGTGATGGTTCCGCGATCGGCGCTGGTCTCGCTCACGATCTCGCCGAAGCCGTTGTAGACCATCGTGGTGTCGATCGAGCGGGGGTCGGTGTACCGGGTGACCTGCCCCGCGTCGTTCCGCTCCAGGAGCGTGGTCGATCCGTCCTCGTCCACCTCTTCGACGATGCGGTTCAGCGCATCGTGGAACTGGCGTCGGGCGAACCCGAAGGCGTCCGTGGACTCGATCAGGTTGTCCTCTGCATCGTAGGAAAAGCCGACCACCTCGGCGCCGACCGACCGCATGAGGCGGCCCAGCTCGTCGAACTCGGCTGAAACAGAGAACTGCTGCGCCCCAGCCGCGTCGTGCTGCCGCGTCTGCGTGACATTGCCCATCGCGTCATGGCTGTACGAGACGTAGGTTCCGGAGGGGTTGGTCGCCCTGGTCAGGCGCCGTGCACCGTCGTACTGGAAGGTCCAGGTTTCGCCTGCGCTGTTGGTTGAGCTCGCAAGAAGGCCAGCTTCGTCGTAGTCGAAGCTCCATGTCGCAGGGGATGCAGAGGACGGACCGCGTGTGGCACTCGTTGCCCGACCCTCGAAGTCGTAGGTGAACACCCATTCGATCCCGTCAGGCGCCGTCACGGCGGCAACCTGACCAAGTGTGCTGTAGGCTGTGTACTGGGTGGTCAGGCCGTTGGGGTCTGTAGTCGAGGCCAGCGTTCCATCCGCATTGTAGGTGAAGGTCGTCACGTCGAGAACCGACGTCGGATCGCCCGGGCCGTCCACGCTTGTCAGAACCTTGAGGCCCGAAGCCAAGGTCGTATAGCCGTAGGTCCAGGTGCGCGTCGCCCCAACGCTCGGGCTCACAGGCAGGATGTCGGTCTGGGTGTAGCTCGTTAGGAGGCCGTCAGGATCGTAGACGAAGGTCTCGCGGAGCGACTCCGTCTCCCTCGTCAGCGGCTTCTTGAAGGCCGGGTGCCAGGTGTAACTGGTCACCCGGGGATTGGGCCCATCGGCATCCTCGGTCCTCGTAAGCAGGAAGCCACGGCTGTCGCGGGTGAAGGTCGTGCGCGATCCGTTGCGTTCGATCTTCTCGCTGATCAGCGCGTTGGGGCCGTGCAGCAGGGATTCGGTCGTCGCGAGCGCGTTGTCGCTCTGGGTCCCTGCGACGGAAGTCATGCGCCGGTCGGCGCCGGTTCCGGAAAAGGTGTAGAGCGTTTCCCGGCCAAGGGGGTTTACGACGCGGATGCGCCCGTCCGCCAACCGCGAGAAGTCGTGCCGGTCTGCGCCACCGGCGCGCTGCGTCCGCTCCACCGGTCCGACCCAGCCGTCATAGGCATAGGTGACCGTCAGGTAGTCGAATTCCTGTCCGCTCGAATTGCGCCGCCCGTCGCGCACCGAAAAGAGCTTGGGCGGATAGGCCCGACGATCGACGTAGTAGTTGTAGACGAACTGTGTCTCCGACAGACCCGTCGCGACGTCGAGCGCCGTAACCCGGAGGATGACGGGCCGGTAAGGAACCCAGGTGTTCTGGGCATAGGTATAGGAAATCTCGACATCCGGCGCCAAGGTCACGCCGTCGAAATCGGTATCGATCCGGAAGCCTGATATCAGCGGTAGCGACAGGTTCGGCGTGGCGGCGGTCGTCCAGACCACCTCGGCGCGCTGCGAGCGGTTGTCTTCGAATGCCATCAGACGGCTGTCCGGCCCGCGCTCGAATGTCAGCGTGTATCCGTCCGGCCAGGCGATCCGCTCGAGATTGAAGTATCCTGCGGCGTCCTCCGAGAAGTACTTCCGCGCGCCTGACCCATCCTGAACCACAAGCTGGCTGCCTGCGGCTGCCATCGTGAAGGAATGGCCGAGCCGACTGGCCGCGAATGTCGTCTGGTCGAAGAACAGCGAGTACCCGGCACCGTCGCTGTACACGTACTTCCCGGCGTCGAGGCCCTGGTTCGAGCCACGCTGGATCAGGTCGTCGTAGCCGAACCGCCAGACCCCGCCGAGACCGTCCCGCACATCGTGCGCAAGGAAGCGCGAGATCAGCAGAGAATCCGAGTGGTAAAGTCGGCTGATCCTGAAGCGGCCGTCCTTGGGCGAAACCCAGTCCACCGACCGCTCGACCTTCTCGCGATCGGGGATCGAGGTCGGATTGCCGATCCCCTTGTTCACCACCACACCGTCGGAGCCGCTGCTGGACTCGCTCGCCTCGCACCGGTTCGTCGGACAGGGGATGTGCTCCGACGGGCAGAAGTCGGCGTTGAACGTCGAGACGACCTGCCCCTGCGCGTTCCGGACCCGGCAGATCTGCCTGATGTCTACCGTGAAGTTGTAGCTGTCGACACAGCGGCGCGTGTAGGGCCCGGTGAAGTCCATCCGGGAGAACGCTGTGCGCCCATTGTAGTACAGGCCAGCGATCACGCCGAAATCCATGTACTGGCACAGGCCGATATCGGTCGGCTGCTCGAACTGGAGGTTGTTGGTGACCCAGACGGAGGATTGGGTATCTGCACTTGCCGACGGCGCGAACAGCCAGACCAGAAGCGCGGCCGCAACACGCGATGCCAAAGCAAACCTGAACACCGATACCGTCCCTCGCAAGACAACAAGGCTCTTTTTTCGAAAGCGTGAGTTCTGTTCGTTCTCCCGTCAAGCGATTCTGAAGTCGGGCGTTCAACCCAGGGAAATGTCAGAGGTGCTGGCCCACGGGCTGCAGGAGAATCCTGGGCTCTGGTCGCAGGAGCGGCCGGTGAGCTGAGGCAGAATCAGCGATCGTCCCGTGGGCCGGTCACTCCGCAGAACGCAGGCCGGCGTCGGCGGTCGGCCGATTGTACGGCCGAAACGACTGTCCGGGATCACGGAACTCCAAACTTCACTGCCGTAAGTCGAAGGCGTCGATTGCGCCAAGCGCCTCTTCCACGTCGGCCGGATGGACGAGCCCGCGGGCGGCAAGGTCGCGGCCCGCCATAGCCATCGGCACGAAGCCCGCCTCAGCGGCGGATGCGGACAGGGGCGAGGATCCGGCGGTTCCGTGGATACTTGCGGCAACCTCCGGGGTCGCCCGCAGAAGCTCCGACACCACAATCCGGCCTTTGCGCCCACTGCCGACGCACGCGGCGCAGCCCTGCCCCGCGCAGGCCGTGCAAAGCCTGCGCACCAACCGCTGAGAGAGCACACCCCGCAACGTGGCGGCCAGAAGGTAGCGCGGTACGCCAAGGTCGATCAGTCTGTCGACCAGTGCTGCCCGCACTGCAATCTCGGCCGTCTCCTCGTCCCGGATCTCGCCGACCATGACCACGTCGGGGTCCTGCCGCAGGATTGCGCGCAGCGCCCGGGCGAAGGTCAGGTCGATCGCGGGCTCGACCTGCACCTGATTGACGCCCTTCAGTTCGTACTCGATCGGGTCCTCGACAGTGACGATCTTGCGCGTCTCGGCGTCGATCCGGCTGAGGGCAGTGTAGAGCGTGGTCGTCTTGCCGCTGCCGGTCGGCCCGGCTACGAGGAACAGCCCGTTCGGCATCCGCAGGATACGCTCGACCTCGGCGGCTCGCGCCGACGGGAAGCCGAGCGCCTCCCAGTCGAGACGCAGCGCGGCGCGGTCCAAGAGCCGCAGCACGACGCTTTCGCCATGCTGGGTCGGCAGGGTGGACAGGCGGATGTCGACGGTGCGGCCGCGCACGGCCACGGCGGCGCGCCCGTCCTGCGGCCGGCGCTTTTCAGAGATGTTGAGGTTTGCCATGACCTTCAGCCGCGAGACCACCGCCGCGCGCTGCGCCTCGGCGATGGCACCCTCGGTTCTCAGGCTTCCGTCGATGCGCAGGCGAATGCGCGCGCCGTGCGCCTCGGCCTCGATGTGGATGTCCGACGCGCGGGCCTCGGCGGCCTGGGCGACGAGGTCGTTGACCAGCTTGATCACCGGCCCGTCGTTTGCCAGCGCCCTCAGCCGCTCGATGTCCGTCTCGGATGTGCCTGCGACTCCGGCCGCGGCCGCGGGCTTTGCAATGGCCGCCAGCGCCGCCTTGATCGTCGACGGCGCCGCGATCGCGGCCTGCACCGGCCGACCGAGATGGAACCCGATGCTCTGCACCGCGTCGGCACCGCGCGGATCGGCCGTGGCGACCCACAGCACCTCTTCGGTCTCGCGCGCCGGAACGGCCTCGACACGCGACAGGAAATCTGCCGGCAGGCCGGTCCGCACCAGCACTTCCTCATCGAGGTGTCCGGGCTCGGCGAAGGGCAAATCCAGATGCTCGGCCAGGGCGCGGAACAGCGGTTCCTCGGCGGCAAGGCCAAGCTCCAGGACCGTACGCTCCACGCTGGAGCCGGCGCGGGCGCTCCCCTCGGCGACCCGCGCGGCTTCCTGAGGGGTCAGCAGCTTGCGACGCACCAGAAGGTCCAGAAAGGTCTGGGGCACCAGCGTGCCAAACGCGAACCCCGTCATGGATCGGTCATATCAAGCATATCCATGCTCGCCTAATACCACAGGTTGTGTCATAGACTATCGCCGAGATTGAGCCGACACAGACGTAAGGTTGCATGGAGCATTGACACGCAGCTTCGCAGACTTTCGTGCCTGGCTCGGCGCCGAACTGACCGGGCTTCTGCCCGGCTGGGTCGGTGCGATGTTCCTCGGGATCAACCGCGCGACGCCCCTGCGCTTCCGGCCGGGTCTCGCGCAGGCAATTATCGAACGGGGCGCGGTGATCGCACCCGAGGCGCTGGTCTGGGGGCCAGTCGCGGGGTCAACCGTTACGCTTCCGTCCCTTGCCGGCCGCACGGTCGATGCCGAACTTCCGCCCAGCTTCTTCCTGCGACGCGATCTGGACCTGCCCGCGGCCGCGCTGCGCGCCCTGTCACAGGCGGCGGAACTCGACCTGACCCGGCGCACGCCTTTCCGCCCGGCGGAAGTGCATGCCGCCCTCGGACCGGCGCAGCGCGGCAACGGTCGCGTGGCGGTCGCACAATGGGTCGCGCGACGCGCGGATGTCGAGTCGCTGGCACGGCGGCTGGCGGATCTGGGCCTGCGCCTCCGGCGCGTCGTCGTCGCGGGCGAGTATATCGTGGTCGCCGACCGGACGACGTACCTCGGCCGCGGCGCCCGTCTCTGGCGGCGCGCAAACGGGGTACTTGCCCTCGCCTCGGTCGCGCTGGCGGCGGCGCTCTGGCTCGGCCCGGCCTGGCAGGCGCGGGGTGCCCTCCATTCAGGGGCGGCAGGTCTGGGCGACCTGCGCGCCGAGGCGGTCGCCCTGCGGCAGGAGGTCGAAGCCCTCCGCACCCGCGAGACCGAGCGCAGCGCCTTCGTCGACGCGGTGATCCGCCGCCCGCGCGCAGTCGAGGCGCTGCGCGAGCTCACCGTGGCCATCCCCGACGCGGCCTGGGTTGGCGAACTGGCGTTCTCGGCCGACCGGGTGGTCATTGCAGGTGAGGTCGCCGGTTCTGCGGCGGACCTGGCTCTCGCTCTCGCGGAATCGCGCGGTTTCCAGGACCCGCGGCTGACTGGCCCGGTCTCGCGAACGGCAGACGGCAGCGAGCGCTTCGAGCTTTCGGTGTCGCTGGGGCCGGCACCATGATCCGGCCGGGCAGCCCGCAGTCCCGTGCGCTGGCTCTGGGCATTGCCGCGGCGGCGGCCGCCCTGCTGACGCTTGGCGTCGTGCTGCCTCTTGCCGAGTGGCGCGCCCGCACGCTTGCCGCGGCCGAGGCAGCCCGCGACGAAGCCGAGCGCCTTGCGTCGGCAATTGGGCGCATGCGCACAGAACGCGCCCAGCTGTCGGGCAGCGGCATCGACGCAGTGGTCTGGCCGGGCGAGCGCCTGGGCGAAGTGACGGCCCGCGTGCAGGGCCGGATCAGCGAACTGGCGGTGGGGCACGGGCTTCAGTTGCGTTCGATCGCGCCGACCGGCACCCGGCCGCTGCCGCTGACGCAGGGCGTCGGCTTCCGGATCGAGTCCGAGACCACGCTCGACCGTCTGACCGAGTTCCTGCGCGAGGTGGAGCATCACGCCCCTGCCCTGACGGTCGAACGCGCCACGCTGCGGCGCCTTGCGCGCCCCGGCGAGGAACCTCCTCAGCCGGTCCTTTTCGTGCAGATCGACATTCTCGCGCCGGTCGCCGCGCGGGAGGACGGCACATGAGCCGCGCAGATCTTCATTCCATGCTCCTTCCGGCGTCGGGCACGCTCCTTCTGCTGGCACTGGCTTCAGCCCTCGGGTTCACCCTGAGCCGGAACGCAGGCATGTCCGCCCCCTCGATTCCGATACCGTCGGACGCCGCTTTGCGGCCTCCGGCCGAGGCTACGGCGCTCGACATGCCGCCACCCCGGCCGGACGTCTACTATGCCGCCATCACCGAACGTCCGCTGTTCTCGCCCCAGCGCCGGCCGACGCCCGAACCCGGACAGGCCCCGGTGGCCGAGCCCGAACCTGCCGCCGCCGCGCCGGCCCCCGAGCCCGTCGCCGTCGAGCTCACCCGCCCGGACTTGCGCCTGCTCGGCACGATGACCGGCGGTGCCCGATCGACCGCCCTGATCGCCCAGGCCGAAGGAGAGCCGGTCTGGCTCGCGGAAGGCGATGCGATCGGCGGCTGGACCCTATCCGCCATCTCCGCGGACAGCGTCGAGCTGTCGCGCGATTCCGGATCCTTTCGAGTGGACCTGTACCCGCAATGACTTGTACGCCCCTGTCCCTGGTGACCATTCTCACTGCAACGCTCCTCCTCCTGTCGGGCTGCGGTGGAGGCAGCGAAGGCGCAGGCGGCCGGCTTCTGGCCAACCAGCAAGGCGGAGCGTCGCGCGGAGACACCGCCTTCACGCGGTTCCAGGACGCGCTCGAAGGCCGCAGCGGCACCCGCCGCACCGTGGGCAGCGACGATTTCCTCAACGAGACGCGCGGCCCCGCGCGCGACCTGGTCGAAGCCTCGGGCGAAGGGGCGTTCACGCTCAACCTCGTCGGCGTGCCGATCGAACAGGCCGCGCGCGCGGTGCTGGCGGACGCGCTCGGCCGTACCTACACCATCGCCCCCGAGGTCACCGGAACGGTGACGCTGCAGACCACGCGGCCCCTGTCCGAGCGCGACCTGCTCGACACGTTCCAGACGATCCTCGAACTGAACGGGGCGACCCTGCGCGCCTCCGGCGAAACCCTCGCCATCGTGCCGCTTGCGGGGGCGGGCGCGCGCGTGGTCGGGCCGGGGGATGCGGCGGGCGGCGGGCGGATCGTCGCGGTACCCCTGCAGTACATCTCGACCGCCGAGATGGCCCGACTGCTTGAACCCATCGTGGGCGAAACCGTCCGCTTGCAGACGATCCCCAACCGCAACATCCTGCTGGTCGCAGGGTCGCGCGCCGAGGTCAACGCGACGATCGAGGCGGTCAACACCTTCGATGTCGACGTGCTCCGCGGGAAGTCGACCGGCCTCTTTCCGCTTCGCGCGGCCGACCCCGAGGCCGTCGTGAACGAACTGAACGCGGTGTTCGAGACCGGCGAAGGCGGCAGCCTCCAGAACGTCGTCACCTTCATCCCCTCGCAGCGGCTCGGGGCGGTCCTCGTCATCACTTCGCGGTCGAGCTACCTGTCCGAGGCCGAACGCTGGATCCGCGACCTCGACAGCGCCGCGGGCGGCAGCAAGCGGCGTCCGGTGGTCTACAGCCTGCAGAACCGCAGTGCCACCGACCTCGCCCCGATCCTCGGCGAGATGATCGAGCAGGTTGCCGCGGAAGAGGCCGCCTCGGTCGAAGGCTCCGCCCGTGTCGTCGCCGACGACGCCCGCAACGCCATCGTCGTCTGGGGCAACGACACCGAACAGGAGGCCTTCGCCCGGCTGATCCAGTCGCTGGACACGACGCCGGTGCAGGTCCTGCTCGAGGCGACCATCGCCGAGGTGTCTTTGAACGACGAGCTGAACTTCGGCCTGCGCTGGTTCTTCGAAAACGGCGAGGCGTCTGGCACCTTCACCAATGCCGAAACCGGGTCGGTCGGATCGACCTTCCCCGGCCTGTCGCTCCTGTTTCAGGGTTCCTCGGCCACCGCCACGCTGAACGCGCTGAACTCGGTCACCAACGTCAACGTGGTGTCCTCGCCCAGCCTGCTGGTCCTCGACAACCAGGAGGCCAAGCTCCAGATCGGCGACGAGGTTCCCATCGCCACCCAGCAGGTTCGCGACACGACCGACCCGAATGCGCCGGTGGTCAACACGATCTCGTTCCGCGACACAGGCATCATCCTGACCGTCAAGCCGCGCGTCTCGCAATCGGGCCAGGTCGTGCTCGACATCGAGCAGGAGGTGTCCAGCGTGTCGAACACCACGACCTCCGGTATCGACAGCCCCACGATCTCGCAGCGCCGGATCGAGACCAGCGTGGTCGTCACCGACGGACAGACCATCGCCCTCGGCGGGCTGATCGAGGAAAGCCGCAACCGCACCAACTCCAAGGTGCCGGGTGCCGGCGACGTGCCGGTCCTCGGCGCGCTGTTCCGCAACCGCAACGACCGCATCGGGCGCACCGAACTTCTGGTGCTCATCACCCCCCGTGTGATCCGCAACGGGCACGAATCCCAGGCGATCACGGGCGAACTGCGCCAGCGCATCCGCGCCGCGAACGGGGTCGCGACGACCGGGATCGCCGATCCCGGCATCGGCCACCGCATCATCGACTGACGCCGCGATGCCCCGCTTCGCCTATACCGCGGTGGCCGCGACAGGCACCCCGGTCTCGGGCGAGGTGGCGGCCGAGACCGAGGCGCTGGCTCTCGACCAGATCGCGCGGCGCGGGCTGACCCCCGTCTCGCTGACCGAAGGCGGCGACGCCGGGCCGTGGTGGAACCGCGACATCGCGCTGTTCGGCACGGCCGGAGCCCTGCGGCCCGCGACGCTTGAGCGGTTCTTCGCAACGCTGGCGGCCCTGCTCGGGGCGCGGCTGGCGCTGCCGCGGGCGTTGGCCTTCTGCGCGGCCGAGGCGCGCGACCCCCGACTGGCCGGCGCCCTGCGCACCACGCTCGCCGAGGTCGAGAACGGCGCGGGCCTTGCCGTGGCGATGCGCGCGGCAGGCCCGGCATTCCCAGAACGCTTCACGGCCCTCGTCGCGGTTGGCGAGGCCGCGAACCGCCTTCCCGAAACGGTCAGCCGGGCGGCAGAGCTTCTGAGCGCCGAACTGAAGCTGTCGCGCGAGTTGCGCGCCGCGCTGATCTACCCCGTGATCCTGCTCGCGATGTCGGCCCTCGTGCTGGGGGTCGTCGTCTTCTACCTGGCGCCGACGCTTCTGCCGGTCTTCGCCTCGGCCGGCGCCGAGCCGCCGGTCTTCCTCACCTTCCTTGCGGGGCTCGGCACCGCCCTGTCTGGCGGATGGCCGGCTGTGCTCGCCGCGCTTGCCGCGCTGATACTCGCCGCGCGGGCGTTCCGCGGCACGTTGTCCCGCACCGTGAGCGGTGCTTTCCTGCGTCTGCCCATGACCGGACCCTACCTGCGCAAGCGCGAGACGCTGCGCGCGTTCCAGGCCCTGCACCTGATGATCGACAGCGGCGCCCCCCTCCCCCGCGCGATCGCTGCCGCGCGCGAAGCGGTCGCCCTGCCCGCCTTCCGGGCGACCCTGCGCGAAGCCGAAGACCGCGTCGTCGCCGGCTGCACCCTGGGCGATGCGCTGGACGCGGCGGACCTGATTGACCCGATGGCACTTGCGCTTCTGCGCGCAGGCGAGGAAAGCGACCGCCTTGCGCCGACGCTTGCCGCAGCGTCCCGCACGCTTGCCGAAGACACCGCGCGCACGCTGGCGCAGGCGGTGCGGGTGCTGACACCGGTGCTGACGCTTGCCATCGCGCTCGGCGTCGGCGCGATCATCCTCTCCACCATCACGGCAATCCTTGATCTCAATGACATCGCCTTCTGACAGCGCCGGGTACACACTTCTCGAGGCGCTGGTCGCGTTGGCAATTCTCGCGCTTGTCGCCGGTCTGGTCGCCGGGGCCACGCGCGGGCCATCGCCTGAACTTGCCCTGCGTCGCACTGCCGCCGAGAGGACAGCCGAGGCGGCCACCACCCGGCTTTCAGCGGTGCGTGCCGGCGCCACGCGCGATTTCACCGCACCCGACGCCTGCGGCGGGCCTGGCACCATCCGCTTCCATCCCGATGGCACCGCACAGGGACCGGACCTGTGTCTGACGAAAGGAGACAGATCGCTCCGCCTTGCGCTCGATACGATGACCGGGCGACTGGCGGCGGTCGAGGAACGAGGCCGCAGGGATGAGTAACCGCGCGGGATACTCTCTTCTGGAAGTGCTGATCGCCTTCGCGGTCATGGCGATGGTGCTGGCCGTGCTGATCCCGGGCCAGGCGCGGCTTCTCGCGCTGGCCGGCGCCGGCGGGGACCGGGTCCTGGCGCTCGACTACGCCGCCTCGCGCCTCGACGCTCTCGGGCTGGCCGAACCGCTGATGATCGGCACGCGCGAGACGGTCTACCGCACCTGGCGCGTCACCGAGCGGGTAGAGCAGGAAATCCTGTCCGATCCCCCGCTGGCCGTCCTGCGCATCGCGGTCGAGGTGTCGCCTGCCGGCGGCGGCGCGCCTCTTGCCCGGATCGAGACCCTCAGGCCCGCACCGTGACCCGGCAATCGGGCCTCAGCTTGTTCGAGCTGCTTCTGGCGCTGGCACTGCTTGCGCTGATCGCGGCGGGGCTTGCTGCCGCCACCGGCCTTGGCGTCCGACTCTACGACCGCAGCGTCACCCTGTCCGGCGCCGACGAGGGCGCGGCAATGCGCGTCCGTCTGCGAAGCCTCATCGCCGCCGCGCTGCCGCCGACCCAGCTTGCGGGCTTCCCCACCGACTTCGAGGGCCGCGCCGATGGCTTCGCCTTTACCACGCTCGCCGCCGCCGACCTCTGGCCCGGCGCCGCCGCCCTGCGGGTCGAGGTGCGGTCCGGCGGGACCGAACTGACGATGTCCATCGCGCCCCTCGACGACGACGGGCACGCGGGTCCGACCGAAGCAAGGGTGCTTGCCGAAGGCCTTTCAGGTCCCGTCTTCGCCTACTACGACGCGGCGGCCACCCCACCCGGCTGGCAGGCCCAGTGGGAGGATCACAGCCGCCTGCCCGCTCTGGTCCGTATCGAGGACCCTTCGGCCGCCTGGCCCGAGTTCACCGTCCGCCCGCGCCTCGGGGGGTCATGACCCGACGTCGGCATCCTCGCCAGATCCGCCCCGCTGGCCGTCGCGGCCGAGCGAGGTGACCGCCGGGGCCGCACCGTCCGCACCGGCGGAATAAAGGTAGCCACGCCCCCAGGGGTCGCTAAGGGCTGCCTCGGCCTCCAGGTACGGCCCCGACCATGCGGTTTCCCCCGCGGGCCCGGCCATCAGCACCGCAAGCCCCTCGGCTTCGGTCGGGTACCGGCCCATGTCGATGTAGAACAACTGCAGCGCACTGCGGATCTGCGCGATCTGCAATTCGGCCGTCTCGGACTTGGCGCGGCCGAGATAGCCGATCAGCCGCGGTCCCGCGACTGCCGCGATCAGCCCGATGATTGCCAGCACGACCAGCACTTCGAGGATGGTCACCCCGCTCTGCCGCGCCCACTCCGTCTTGCGCCTGCGCCCGATCACGACAGCCCCTGAAGCCAGACCACCCAGGCAGAAAGGCAAAGGAACGGCCCGAAGGCAACAGCGGATGTGCCAAGCGCGGCAAAGGGCACCTTTTGCCGAAGACCGGCCGCGACCAGCGTCAGGATGCCCGCCAAGGCGGCGGCCAGCAGGACAATCGTGGTCGACCCGAACCCCAGCCATAGCCCTATGCCCGCCATCAGCTTCACGTCGCCGAGCCCCAGGCCCTGCCAACCCCTCAGGCGCGCATATCCGACGGCCACTCCCCAGACGAGGAGCGGCCAGAGGACCGCCCCCATGAGGTGGTCCGCCAGCGGCAGGCCCGGCACCGCCCAGAGCCGGACCGCTCCCGTCAGCACCAGAAGGGCCGAGGCGGCATCGGGAATCTCCAGCCGTTCGATGTCCGTGACACTGATCCAGATGAACAGCGCCGCGACCGCCCCCCACGGCCAGACAGGGGGCCAGACGGCGGCCGCGCCGGCGTAGACGGCCAGATGCAGTGCCACCAGCCCGCTTCGCCTCACGCTTCCCCCGCCTGCTGCCAGGGCCTAGACTGCCCGCATGCAGCATCCCCCTGCCCCCACCGAACGCAAGGCCGGTTTCGCGCTTGTCGTCGTGCTGGCCTCGCTCCTCGTCCTCGCCGC
>JALORM010000050.1 GCA_025458985.1 Paracoccaceae bacterium
CCGTCACCGCCGAGATCGCCGAAGCGATGGACCTGCCTGTGCCCGGCGGGCTTCTGGTGTCGGATCTCCACCCCGACAGCCCCTTCGCGCGGGCGGGCCTCAGGGCGGGCGATGTCATCCGGTCGGTCGACGGCTTTGCGGTCCATGCCCCGCAGGACATGATGTTCCGCCTGTCGCTGGCCGGACCGGGCGGCCGGGTGGCTTTGGACTATCTGCGCGATGGCCGGGCCGGCACGACCGAGGTCGTGCTTGATGCCCCGCCTGCCCCTGACGAGACCGAGGTCGTGACCGTCCCTGCCGACCTGGCGCTGGGCGGCCTTGCGGTGACCGACGCGGCGCCCGGGGTGCTGGCCGCGCTCGACCTGCCGCCCGGCACTCGCGGCACGGTCGTCCTCGACCCCGGACGCCGCGGCGCGCGCATCGGGCTGCGCCGGGGCGACGTGATCCTGTCGATCAACGGCGCGCCCATTGGGTCGGCCGCCGATGTCGCGCGCGCCGCCGAGGAACCGACGCGCACCTGGGTCCTGGTGCTGGACCGGCAGGGACGGCGCGTGCGGCTTGCGGCGCGGCTCTGACGCCGCTTCCTTCCTCCCGCGCACAGGCGTAGGCTTTCGGCCCATGGCCGACCTCTTCGACCGCCTGCCCGAGGCCGACACCCCCGGCCACGCCGCGCCGCGCCCGCTGGCCGACCGGCTGCGGCCGCGCCGGCTGTCGGATGTCATCGGGCAAGGCAGGCTTCTCGGCCCCGACGGCGCGCTGACCACCATGCTCGCCTCGGGCGCCTTGTCCTCGCTGATCCTGTGGGGGCCGCCGGGCGTTGGCAAGACCACCATCGCGCGCCTGCTCGCCGAAGAGACCGACCTCGCCTTTGTGCAGATCAGCGCGATCTTTACCGGCGTGCCCGACCTGCGAAAGGTGTTCGACACCGCGAAGCTCCGGCGCAAGGGCGGTCAGGGGACGCTTCTCTTCGTCGACGAGATCCACCGCTTCAACAAGGCCCAGCAGGACGGGTTCCTGCCGCACATGGAGGACGGCACCATCGTCCTGATCGGGGCGACGACCGAAAACCCCAGTTTCGAGCTGAACGCGGCGCTCCTGTCACGGGCACAGGTGCTCGTGCTGGAGCGCCTCTCGCTGGCCGAGCTGGAGCTGCTCGCGCAGCGCGCCGAACAGGAGATGGGCCGCGCCCTTCCGCTGACGGCGGAGGCACGCGAGCGGCTTCTGGAGATGGCCGACGGTGACGGTCGGGCGCTTCTGAACCTGATCGAGCAGGTCGCGGCCTGGAAGGCCGAGGCACCGCTCGACATGACCGCGCTGGCGCAGCGGCTGCAGCGGCGGGCGGCGCAGTACGACAAGTCGGGGGACGCGCATTACAACCTGATCTCGGCTCTGCACAAGTCGGTGCGGGGGTCCGACCCCGACGCCGCGCTCTACTGGCTGGCCCGCATGATCGAGGGCGGCGAGGACCCGCGCTATCTGGCGCGCCGCATTACCCGCATGGCGGTCGAGGACATCGGGCTGGCCGACCCGCAGGCGGCGGGCCTCTGCCTTGCGGCGTGGGAGACCTACGAGCGGCTGGGCTCGCCCGAGGGCGAGCTTGCGCTGGCCGAGGCGGTCGCCTACCTCGCGCTCGCGCCGAAGTCGAACGGCGTCTACACCGCGTGGAAGGCGGCCTTGGCCGAGGCCAGGCGCACCGGTTCGGAACCGCCGCCGAAGCACATCCTGAACGCACCGACGAAGCTGATGAAGGACCAGGGCTACGGCTCCGGCTATGCCTACGACCACGATGCCGAGGATGGCTTTTCCGGACAGAACTACTTCCCCGAAGGGATGAAGCGCCCCATCCTCTACCAGCCCCCGGAACGTGGCTTCGAACGCGAACTGAAGAAGCGGGTGGAATACTTCGCCAGGCTCAGGGAGAAACGGCACGGCGGATAGGGGATTGCCTCGGCCCCCGACCTTGACTCCCGCGCCGCCGCGCCCGAGAGAGGCGCCATGCTCGGAACCCTCCTCCAGGTCGCCCTCGGCGGCGCGATCGGCGCCTCGGCCCGCTACCTCGCGGCGGTGGGCGTGGTGCGCGTCGTTGGCCAGTCGCCGTTTCCGGTGGCGATCCTCGGGGTCAACATCCTGGGATCGTTCCTGATGGGCGTCTTCGTCGCAGCCGCAGCGCATCGGGGGCTGACCTGGCTTTCCCCGTTCGTCGCCACCGGCATCCTCGGCGGGTTCACCACCTTTTCGACCTTCTCGCTCGAGGCGATGACGCTCTACCAGCGGGGCGAGCCCGCGCTGGCCGCGCTTTATGTCGGGCTGTCGGTGGTCCTGTCGATCGCCGGCCTCGCGCTGGGCCTCTGGGTCGGGCGGGCGGTCTTCGCATGAGCGGCGCCCAGACCCTGACCGTCAGCGAGGACGAGGGCGAGGGGCGGCTCGACCGCTGGATGAAGCGCCGCTTTCCGCAGGTCACGCAAGGCACGGTCGAGAAGATGTGCCGGACCGGGCAGATCCGGGTGGACGGCGGCCGGGTCAAGGCCAATGCCCGTCTTGTGCCGGGCATGACCGTCCGCGTGCCGCCGTTGCCGGATGCTCCGGCCCCGCCCGCGCTGCCGAAGCTGCCCGACAGCGATGCCGAGATGATCCGCCGGGCGGTGATCTGGATGGACGACCACGTGATCGCGCTGAACAAGCCGCCGGGACTGCCCAGCCAGGGCGGCAGCGGGCAGGGCGCGCGGCATGTCGACGGTCTGGCCGAGGCGCTGAAGTTCGGCCGGGCCGAGAAACCGAGTCTGGTTCACCGGCTCGACAAGGACACGTCGGGCGTGCTGCTGCTCGCGCGGTCGGCCAGGGTTGCGCGGCGGCTCAGCGAGGCGTTCCGCCACCGGACCACGCGCAAGATCTACTGGGCGGCCGTCGCGGGCGTGCCGAGCCCGCGGATGGGCACGATCCGTTTCGGCCTTGTCAAGGCGCCGGGCCATGGTCGGGGCGGCGAGGGCGAGAAGATGCTCTGCGTCCATCCCGCGAAGATCGACGCGACCGAGGGCGCCAAGCGCGCCACGACCGACTACGCAGTGCTCGACGCGCTCGGCACAAGGGCGGCCTGGGTCGCGCTGGTGCCGATCACCGGGCGCACCCACCAGCTGCGCGCCCACATGGCCGAGATCGGCCACCCGATCGTCGGCGACGGCAAGTATGGCGGATCGGGGCAGGAGAACCCGGGCGACGGCTGGGGCGCGCAACTCGGCGGCGAGATCAGCCGCAAGCTTCACCTGCACGCGCGCTCGATCGCCTTCGACCATCCGGTGACCGGCGCTCGGGTGACGCTGGTGGCCGACCTGCCCGAGCACATGCTGCGGACCTGGAAGACGCTCGGCTGGAATCCCAAGGACGCCGCCCACGACCCCTTCGCGGAGGCGGAATGACCCCGCGCCTGATCGTCTTCGACGTTGATGGCACGCTGGTCGACAGCCAGGCCCATATCCTCGCCTCGATGGCAGGCGCCTTTGCGGCCGTGGGCCGGCCGATGCCGCCCCGCGCCGAGGCGCTGTCGGTCGTGGGGCTGTCGCTGTCACTGGCGCTTGCACGCCTCGTGCCGGGCGCATCTGCGGCCGAGGTCGACGCGATGACCGAAGCCTACAAGGCCGCCTTCCAGCACATCCGGCAGACGGGCGAAGGCGCGTCGCCACTCTTTCCCGGCACGCGCGAGATGCTCGACCGCCTGGCGGGACAGGAGGGCGTGGTGCTGGGCCTCGCCACCGGCAAGTCGCGCCGTGGGCTCGACCACCTGATCGCGCTTCATGATCTCGGCCGCTACTTCGTCACGCAGCAGGTCGCCGACGACCATCCGTCGAAGCCGCATCCGTCGATGATTCGCGCCGCCCTGGACGAAACCGGGGCCAGCGCGGCCGGGGCCGCGATGATCGGCGACACGGTCTTCGACATCGACATGGGCCGGGCGGCCGGCGTGCGCACCGTCGGGGTGCGCTGGGGCTACCACCGGCCCGAGATGCTGGCCGGGGCCGACGCGCTGATCGACAGCTGGGCAGACCTACCCGCGGCGCTGGTCCTTGCGGAGCCTGCGCCGTGACGGTCTGGGCACCCCGGCGGTTCTACGCCGCCGCCACGGCCGAACCCGAAGGCCCGGGCTGGACCGTGCGCCTGGACGGAAGGGCGGTGCGCACACCGGCGAAGGCGCCCCTGATCCTGCCCACGCGCGCGCTGGCCGAAGCCATCGCCGCCGAGTGGGCGGCGCAGGACGGGGCGATCGACCCCGCCTCGATGCCGCTTGCCCGGGCTGCCAACTCGGCCATCGACAAGGTTGTGGTGCAGCGGGCCGAGGTGGCCGCGATGCTCGCCAGCTACGGCGAGACCGACCTGCTTTGCCACCGCGCGGAAGCGCCGGCCGCGCTGGCGGCCCGGCAGGCGCTGGCCTGGGACCCGCTGCTTGCCTGGGCGGCCGCGGACCTCGGGGCCCCGCTCATCACGGCGACCGGGGTCATGCCCGTGGTCCAGCCTTCCGCCAGCCTTGCCCGTCTGGGCGCCGCGCTGGACGCGCTCGACGCGTTCGAGCTGACCGCGGCCCACGACCTCGTGACGCTGTCGGGGTCGGTCGTGATCGGGCTGGCGGCGCTGCAGGGCCGCTTTCCCGCCGACGACCTCTGGCGCGCGGCCACGGTCGACGACGCGTGGCAGGCCGAGATCTGGGGCCACGACGACGAGGCATTCCGCGCGGCCGAAGCCCGGCGCGAGGCCTTCCTGTCAGCGGCGCGCTTCCTGTCGCTGACGCGCGCGCGCACCTGACGCTGCTTTAGCTGCCTGCCAAGACGGCATGCCGGCTACCGGATTGCACAATTCTGCGACCTTTCCCTTGACCTGCGAGCGCCAATCCGCCCAAATTCTTGAACGCGGAAGGGCTTTGGGCTCTTGCGATGTCATCCCGGCCCAAAGCCGGCACCAAACGCCCGACCGGCGAAACAACAGGAAGAGGTAAGCAATGAAAAGATCTGTGTTCTTCGGCGCGCTCACCGTCGCTGGCCTTGCGGCCGGCGCATCGGCTGCGGCGACGCTTGACGAGGTCAAGGCGCGCGGCGAGCTGATCTGCGGCTCGAACACGGGCCTCGCTGGCTTCGGCGCGCCGGACGCGAGCGGCAACTGGCAGGGCTTCGACGTGGCGCTGTGCAAGGCGCTGGGCGCCTCGGTGCTGGGCGACGCGACCAAGGTGCGCTTCGTGCCCACCACCGGCGAAACCCGCTTTACCGCGCTGGCCTCGGGCGAAGTGGACGTGCTGATCCGGAACTCGACCTGGACCCTGACCCGCGATACCGAACTGGCCTTCGACTTCGTCGCAGTGAACTACTACGACGGCCAGGGCTTCATGGTGAAGCGTGACCTGGGCGTGTCCTCGGCCAAGGAACTCGACGGCGCAACCGTCTGCATCCAGACCGGCACCACCACCGAACTGAACCTGGCCGACTTCTTCAAGTCCAACAACATGACCTACACGCCGGTGAACGTCGCCGACGACTCCGAGGCGCAGCGCCAGTACCTGGCCGGTGCCTGCGACGCCTACACCACGGATGCCTCGGGCCTTGCCGCGTCGCGCGCGACGATGCCCGACCCGGGCAGCCACGTCATCCTGCCCGAGATCATCTCGAAAGAGCCGCTGGGCCCGGTCGTGCGCCACGGCGACAACAACTGGGGCGATGTGGTCCGCTGGACCTACTACGCGCTGCTGACCGCCGAAGAGAAGGGCATCACCGCCGCCAACGTCGAGGAAGTGGCCGCCTCGTCGACCGACCCCGAAGTGCGCCGCCTGCTGGGCGTCGAGGGCGACATGGGCGCCAAGCTCGGGCTTGACCCCGACGCCTTCAAGCGCGCCATCGCCGCCGTCGGCAACTACGGCGAGGTGTTCGAGGCCAACGTCGGTGAGGCGACGCCTATCGGCCTCGCCCGTGGCCTGAACGCGCTGTGGACGCAGGGCGGCCTGCAGTACGCACCGCCGTTCCGCTGATCGGCGATCCCAAAGGCGCGCCCCCCCGCGGGCGCGCCTTCCACTTCCTGACTGCCGAACGCGACCTCCTGGGCAGCCCGTGCCCTGGCACGGAGTGTCGTTTCTGCGTGACGCGCTGAGGGGGAAATGCACATGGCCATGGCATCGGACGCGCCGGGGAACGAATTTCGCCTCGGCATGCTCATCTACGATACCCGGTACCGGTCCCTGACCATCCAGGTCATCGTCCTGATCCTGTTCGGCCTGGCGGTGGCCTGGCTCCTGAACAACACGGTCCAGAACCTCGAAGCCAAGGGCCGCACGTTCAACTACGGCTTCCTGTGGCAGCGCGCGGGCTACGACATCCAGCAGCAGCTGATCCCCTACACCAACGACAGCACCCATTTCCGCGCCCTGCTCGTCGGGCTGATGAACACGCTCGTGGTGGCCATCCTCGGCTGCATCGGCGCCACCATCGTCGGCATCATTGTCGGCGTGCTTCGCTTGTCGAAGAACTGGCTCGTCTCGAAGCTGATGACGATCTACGTCGAGATCTTCCGCAACATCCCGCTCCTGCTGTGGATCCTGTTCATCTTCGTGCCGCTGGGCGAACTCGCGCCGAACCCCACGGACTTCCGCGTGACCGAAGAAATGCAGGCCGCCGGCGAGGAGCCGCGGGCCAGCATGATCCTGTTCGACACGGTCGCGATCACCGCGCGCGGCGTCAACGCGCCCTATCCGCTGCTGGAACGCCCGCTGGGCACGGTCGATGTCGCGGGGATCCCGTTCAACCTTTCGGTGCTTGCCTTCCTGGCCGTGGTGGGGGCGAGCTTCTATGCCAATTCCCTGATCCGACGACGCGCCCGGGCGGTGCAGGAGGCGACCGGGGTCCGCCCGGTGATATGGTGGAAAAGCCTCCTGATCCTCTTCGCGCCCGCGATCGTGTTCCTCTGGGCGCTGGGTTTCCACCTCGAGGTGCCGGAACTGACCCGGTTCAACTTCTCGGGCGGCGTCCTGGTGCAGAACTCGTTCATCGCGCTTCTGATCGCGCTGATCCTCTACACCGGCGCCTTCATCGCCGAGATCGTGCGCGCGGGCATCCTCGCCGTCTCCAAGGGCCAGACCGAGGCTGCCTTCGCGCTGGGCCTGCGCCCGAACCGGACCATGAGCCTGATCATCCTGCCGCAGGCGCTGCGGGTCATCATCCCGCCGCTGATCAGCCAGTTCCTGAACCTGACCAAGAACACCTCGCTCGGCATCGCGGTCAGCTACCTCGACCTGCGCGGCACGCTGGGCGGCATCACGCTGAACCAGACCGGGCGCGAGCTCGAGTGCATGCTGCTGATGATGCTGATCTATCTGATCATCAGCCTCATCATCTCGTCGCTGATGAACATCTACAACCGGTCCGTCCGGCTGAAGGAGCGCTGAGCGATGAGCGACACCCACGCCCAGACCGTCCGCTTCGTCCGCGACACGATGCTTCCCGCAGCTACCGCGCCGGTGGGCGAACGCGGCGCCGTGAAGTGGCTGCGCGAGAACCTCTTCGCGGGCCCCTGGAACAGCGCGCTGACGATCCTTGCGATCTTCGTGCTCTACCAGGCGCTGTCGTCGATCATCCCCTGGCTCTTGAATTCCATGTGGAACGCCGGGTCCCTGTCCGAGTGCCGCGAAATCCTGGCCGCCAAGGGCGACACCTCCGGCGCCTGCTGGGGTGTGATCCGGACGCGCTGGCACCAGTACATGTTCGGCTTCTACCCGCCCGACCTTTACTGGCGGCCGCTGCTGGCCTTCGGGCTTCTCTTCATCGCATTGTCGCCCGTGCTCTACTACGGCAGCCGGCAGGCGGCGACCGCGATCGCGGGCGCTGCGACGGCCTTCGTCCTTCTGGCGCTGCTCGGCCTCGGCGAAGGGGCGGGTCGGCTGGCCGTCGTGGGCGGCGTGCTTCTCGCGCTGACGGCGCTGGCCTGGGTCGCGCCGAAGAAGCTTGTCTGGGTGACGGCCCTCTACGCGCCGGTCTGCTTCCTGCTGCTCTGGGGCGGGTCGGTCTGGTCGCCGGTGGTGGCGCTGCTGGGCTTCGGCCTGATCGTCGCGGCCTACATCTGGGGGCAGGGGGTGCTCGGCACCGTCGGCTCGGTCGGGGCGGGCATCGTGCTGGCCGTCCTGTTCTGGATCTACATCGACGTCCCACTGGCGATCGCGCTGTCCGCGGTGGTGCCGATCGGCCTGCAGCCGGTTGCCTCGAACGAGTTCGGCGGCTTCCTTCTGGCGATCATCATCGGTGTCACGGCGATCTCGTTCTCTCTGCCGCTCGGCATCCTTCTGGCGCTGGGGCGGCAGTCGAACCTGTTCATCGTCAAGACGCTCTCGGTCGGGTTCATCGAGTTCATCCGGGGTGTGCCGCTGATCACGCTGCTGTTCACCGCCTCGCTCCTGCTGCAGTACTTCCTGCCGCCGGGCACGAACTTCGACATCATCCTGCGCGTCATCATCCTGGTGACCTTCTTCGCCGCGGCCTACCTGGCCGAGGTGATCCGGGGCGGCCTCGCCGCGCTGCCGCGCGGCCAGTACGAGGCGGCCGATGCGCTGGGCCTCGACTACTGGCAGGCGCAGCGGCTGATCATCCTGCCGCAGGCGCTGAAGATCTCGATCCCGGGGATCGTGTCGACCTTCATCGGGCTGTTCAAGGACACCACGCTCGTCAGCTTCGTGGGCCTGATGGACCCGCTGCGCGGGGTGACACAGATCGTTCGGGCCGACCTGGACTGGAAGGGCATCTACTGGGAGCCCTACGTCTTCGTCGGCGCCCTGTTCTTCGTGATGTGCTACGGCATGTCGCAATATTCGCAGTACCTGGAGCGCAAGCTCCGGACCGATCACCGCTGAGGGAGACAGCCCATGTCCGAGCCTGCCGCCGAACGCGCCATCGACCGGAGCCACATGCAGGTCTCGAACGAGGTCGCGATCCAGATCGAGAAGATGAACAAGTGGTATGGCCAGTTCCACGTCCTGCGTGACATCGACCTGACGGTCTACCGGGGCGAGCGGATCGTGGTCTGCGGCCCCTCGGGGTCGGGAAAGTCCACGCTGATCCGCTGCATCAACGCGCTGGAGCTGAAGAACATCGACACGATCCGCTCGGAAGTCGGGATGGTGTTCCAGCACTTCAACCTGTTCCCGCACCTGACCATCCTCGAGAACTGCACCCTCGCCCCGATCTGGGTCCGCAAGATCCCGAAGAAGGAGGCGGAGGAAACGGCGATGCACTTCCTGCGCAAGGTCAAGATCCCCGAGCAGGCGCTGAAGTATCCCGGCCAGCTTTCGGGCGGCCAGCAGCAGCGCGTGGCGATCGCGCGGTCGCTCTGCATGCGCCCGCGCATCATGCTGTTCGACGAGCCGACCTCGGCGCTCGACCCCGAGATGATCAAGGAGGTGCTCGACACCATGATCGAGCTTGCCGAAGAGGGGATGACGATGCTCTGCGTCACGCACGAGATGGGCTTCGCCCAGGCCGTGGCGAACCGGGTCATCTTCATGGACCAGGGCCAGATCGTCGAGCAGAACGAGCCGAAGGAGTTCTTCAACAACCCGCAGTCCGACCGGACCAAGCTGTTCCTCAGCCAGATCCTCGGGCACT
>JALORM010000469.1 GCA_025458985.1 Paracoccaceae bacterium
TCGGCTGCGCAACTCGGCGCGATCCTCGACCTGATGGCGAAGGGCGACATCTCGGGCAAGATCGCCAAGGACCTGTTCGAGATCGTCTATACCGAAGGCGGCGACCCGGCCGCCATCGTCGAGGCGCGCGGCATGCGCCAGGTCACCGACACCGGCGCGATCGAGGCGGCGGTCGACGAGGTGATTGCGGCGAACCCCGCCCAGGTCGAGAAGGCACAGGCGAACCCAAAGCTGGCCGGCTGGTTCGTGGGCCAGGTGATGAAGGCGACCGGCGGCAAGGCCAACCCCGCCGCCGTGAACGAGATCGTCAGCCGCAAGCTCGGGATCTAGCGGGGGCCGATTGCGGCCCTGCAGGCCGGGGCGGCCGCCGCAGGCCGCCGGTGGTACGGGTGGTCGGACTCGAACCGACACTCCTTGCGGAAACGGATTTTGAATCCGTCGCGTCTACCATTCCGCCACACCCGCACGCCGCGCCGGCGCCGCGCCGGTGTCCCGGCGCGCGTCCTCCATACCCGGGCGGAACGTGCCAGTTCAAGCCCGGCCGAACGCCGTGCCCGCCCTGCCTGCCGGCTGCGGGCCCGGCACGGATTACAGCCGGTCGGCCCCGAAAGTGTCGCAGGCGGCGAGTTCGCCCGTCTGGTAGCCGCGGGCGAACCAGCGGGAACGCTGCTCGGCGGTGCCGTGGGTGAAGGTGTGCGGCTGGGGCGTGCGCCCCGCATTGCGCTGGAGCGTGTCGTCGCCGATCTGGCGCGCCGCGTTCACGGCTTCCTCGAGGTCGCCCGGCTCGATCGTGCCCAGCCGGTTCTCGGCAGCATGCGCCCAGATGCCCGACAGGCAATCGGCCTGCAGCTCGATCCGGACCGAGATCTCGTTGGCCTGCGCCTGCCCCGACTGCGCCCGCACCGCATTCGCCTGGCCCAGGATGCCCAGTTCGTTCTGGACGTGGTGGGCGATCTCGTGGGCCACCACGTAGGCGGCCGCGAAGTCGCCCTTGGCGCCCAGCTGCCGCGACAGCGTCGTGAAGAACGCGGTGTCGAGGTAGGCCTTCTTGTCGGCCGGGCAGTAGAACGGCCCCGTCGCGCCCGAAGCGCCGCCGCACGGCGACTGCGTCACCCCCTTGAAGAGAACCAGGGTCGCGGGCCGGTACGGCCGGCCGAGCTGCTCCTGAAAGACGGCCGTCCACACGGCCTCGGTATCGGCCAGCGTGACCGACACGAACTCGCCCGCCTCGCGGTCGGCCTGGGTCAGCTCTTGCGTGGCCCCGCCCTGCGGCGCAGAGGCCTGGTCGAGCAGCGGCGTCACGTCGACGCCGAGGAAATAGCCGATCGCCAGGATCGCCAGCAGCCCGACGCCCCCGATCGGTGCTGCGGCGCTGCGCTGCCGCCGCCGGTCCTCGATGTTGCCGCTGCCCCGCCGGCCCCGCCACTGCATCGCATTCCCCCCGCCCACTGGCCGCCGGACCGCCCCGGTGCCGCACCTCGTGCGCTGCGACGGTAGCACCGCCGCCAAGGCGCGGTCCATACCGCCCGCTCGCTCCGGTCCCTTGACCCCGGCGCGCGGTCATGGCTGATGGCGCCGACGGACCCGGAGGCTTCATGATCCGCGCGCTCTACGACTGGACGATGCGGCTCGGCGCCTCGCGGCACGCGCTCTGGGCGCTGGCGGCGGTGTCGTTCATCGAAAGCTCGGTCTTCCCGATCCCGCCGGACGTCCTCCTCATCCCGATGGTGCTGGCCGCACCGCACCGCGCCTTCCGGATCGCCGCGCTCTGCACGCTGGCCTCGGTGGCAGGCGGGCTCTTCGGCTACTGGATCGGCTTCGCGCTGTTCGAGCAGGTCGGGCGCCCGGTGCTGGAGTTCTACGGCAAGGACGCCTACTTCGCCGAGTTCTCCGACCGCTACAATGAATGGGGCGCCTGGGCGGTTCTCTTCGCGGGGGTGACACCGTTCCCCTACAAGGTGATCACGATCCTGTCGGGGGCCACGGGGCTCAACCTCTGGGTATTCCTCGTGGCCAGCGTCATCGCGCGGGGCCTCAGGTTCTTCGTGGTCGCCTGGCTCCTGTGGCGCTTCGGCGCGCCGATCCGGGATTTCATCGAAAGGCGGCTGGGGATACTCTTCACCCTCTTCGTCGTGCTCCTGATCGGCGGCTTCGTCGCGATACGCTACCTATGACCCGCAAGTCCCTGATCCTGCTTGCCGCGGGCGGCTCGGCCGCCCTGCTGGCCGGAGCCTTCGCCTTCCAGTACCTCGGCGGAATGGCGCCCTGTGCGCTCTGCCTCTGGCAGCGCTGGCCCCATGCTGCGGCGGTGGCCTTCGGCGCGGTCGGACTGGCCGCCCCTTCGGCGGCCGTGGCGCTGGCGGGTGCCGCCTCAGCCGCGGCGTCAGGGGGGATCGGCGTCTTCCATACCGGCGTCGAACGGGGCTGGTGGGAGGGTCCTTCGGCCTGTTCCGGCGGCAGCCTCGCCGGGCTCAGCGGCGCCGACCTGCTGGCGACCGACGGTGCGGTCGACATCGTGCGCTGCACCGAGGTCGTCTGGTCGATGGGCGGCCTGTCGATGGCCTCGTGGAACGCGATCCTGTCCTTCGGGCTGATGGCGCTCTGGCTGGCAGCGGCCCGCGCCCGGGTCTGAGCCGGCCTAGCGCCGCCCCGCGCGGTCACGCCGTCCAGCCCGCGGATGCGGAACAGGACGGCGTCGAATTCCTCCAGCGTCCGCGCGCCGATCTCGGCGATCAGGTCCCAGCGGCCGTTCGTCGAATGGACCGCTGTCACCTCGGGCAGGCCCTGCAGCCGCGCCATGATCCGCTCGGCCCCGCGGCCCTCGATGCCGATCATCATCAGCCCGCGCACCGGCGCCTCGACCGCGTCGCCGCGCGTGACGACGGTGAAGCCCGCGATCTCGCCCGACCGCGACAGCCGCTCCATCCGGGCGCGGACCGTCGCCCGGGCGATCCCCAGCCGGGCGGCAAGGTCCGACAGCGAGGCCCGCCCGTCGCGGCGCAGCTCTGCAAGAAGGGCGCGGTCGATATCGTCCATTCCGGCGGCCTTCCCTGCCAGTTCGGTCACGCTCTCGTCCGGATCGACACTATGCGCGGTTTTCTCCGGCGCGAAGCGGAAAGATACCCGGCCAGAAGGGAGGGTACGCCCATGACCCCGCGCCACTGCATCCTCATCGGAGCCCCGGTCGATTCCGGCCAGCGCCGCCCCGGCTGCCTGATGGGACCGGCCGCCTATCGTGTGGCGGGGATCGCGCCCGCGCTGTCCGCGCTGGGCCATACGGTCGAGGATCGCGGCGACCTCGCGCCCGCTCCCCTCGCCCCGGTCACCTGCCCCAACGCGGCGGTGCACGCCCTGCCCGAGACGGTCGCCTGGACCAGGGCGCTTGCCGCCGCGACCGAGGCAGCGATGGCAGGCGGCGTCCCCATCGTCATGGGCGGCGACCATTCGCTGGGCCTCGGCGTCGGTGCGGGACTGGCGGCGCACGCACAGAAGGCCGGTCGCCCGCTGTTCCTGCTGTGGCTCGACGCGCATTCGGATTTCCACACGCCCCTCACCACGCAGTCGGGCAACTTGCACGGCACCCCGGTCGCCTACATGGCGGGCCGCCCCGGCTTCGACGCCTTCCCGCCCTTCCCCGCGCCGTTGCCGGCCGAGAACATCTGCTTGTTCGGCATCCGCTCGGTCGATCCGGCCGAACATGCCGCGCTGCTCGACCACGACATCGCGCCCGTCGACATGCGGGCGCTCGACGAACGCGGCGTCGTTGCGCCCCTGCGGGAGTTCCTCGACCGGGTGCGCGCGGCGGACGGGCTCCTGCACGTGTCGCTCGACGTCGATTTCCTCGACCCCTCGATCGCGCCCGCGGTCGGCACCACCGTTCCGGGCGGCACGACGTTCCGCGAGGCGCACCTGGTGATGGAGCTGCTGCACGAAAGCGGCCTCGTCTCCTCGCTCGACCTCGTGGAGCTGAACCCCTTCCTCGACGAACGCGGCCGCACCGCGCGGCTGATGGTCGACCTCGTCGCCTCGCTGATGGGTCGAAAGGTCTTCGACCGCCCGACGCGGAGCTTCGCATGAGGCGCCTCAACGTCGTTCCTTTCGTCAGCGTCGACAACATGATGAAGCTCGTCCTTCATCTTGGGGTCGAGCGCGTGCTGACCGACCTCGCCGCCGAGATCGAGGCCGACTTCCGCCGGTGGGAGGCGTTCGACAAGACGCCCCGCGTCGCGTCGCATTCGGCCGTGGGGGTGATCGAGCTGATGCCGACCTCGGACGGCGCGCTCTACGGCTTCAAGTACGTCAACGGCCACCCGAAGAACATGCGCGAGGGCCTGCAGACCGTCACCGCCTTCGGGCTTCTGGCGGATGTCGCCACCGGCTATCCGGTGCTGCTGTCCGAGATGACGATCCTCACCGCGCTGCGCACGGCGGCGATGTCGGCGCTGGCGGCGAAATGGCTGGCCCCGCCGCAGGCCCGCGTCATGGCGCTGATCGGCAACGGCGCGCAGGCCGAGTTCCAGGCGCTGGCCTTCCGCGCGATCTGCGGGATCGACGAGGTGCGGCTTTACGACATCGACCCGGCGGCGACCGAGAAATGCCTTGCGAACCTAAATGGTTGCGGCCTGATACTCACGCGCTGCACGACGGCCGAAGAGGCGATCCTCGGCGCGCAGATCATCACCACCTGCACCGCCGACAAGGCGAACGCGACCATCCTGACCGACAACATGGTGGGCGCCGGCGTGCACCTTAACGCGGTCGGCGGCGACTGCCCGGGCAAGACCGAACTGCACCGCGACATCCTGGCGCGTTCGGCAATCTTCGTCGAATACCCGCCCCAGACCCGGATCGAGGGCGAGATCCAGCA
>JALORM010000051.1 GCA_025458985.1 Paracoccaceae bacterium
GCCGAGGTGCTGAAGGATCTGGAGAAGACGCTCAAGCGCGTGGTCTTCGGTCAGGACGCGGCGATCGAGGCGCTCAGCTCGGCGATCAAGCTGGCCCGTGCGGGCCTGCGCGAGCCGGAAAAGCCCATCGGCAACTACCTCTTCGCCGGCCCGACCGGCGTCGGCAAGACCGAGGTGGCCAAGCAGCTTGCCTCGACGCTCGGGGTGGAACTGCTGCGCTTCGACATGTCGGAATACATGGAGAAGCACGCCGTCAGCCGCCTGATCGGCGCACCGCCGGGCTATGTCGGCTTCGACCAGGGCGGTCTGCTGACCGACGGGATCGACCAGCACCCACACTGCGTCCTGCTGCTGGACGAGATCGAGAAGGCGCACCCGGATGTCTACAACATCCTTCTGCAGGTCATGGACCACGGGAAGCTGACCGACCACAACGGCCGGCAAGTCGACTTTCGCAACGTGATCCTGATCATGACGTCGAACGCCGGCGCCTCGGAACTGGCCAAGTCGGCGATCGGCTTCGGCCGGGACCGGCGCGAGGGCGAGGATACCGCCGCCATCGAGCGGACCTTCACGCCCGAGTTCCGCAACCGTCTGGATGCCGTGATCTCGTTCGCGCCGCTTGGCAAGGAGATCATCCTGCAGGTGGTCGAGAAGTTCGTCCTGCAGCTTGAAGCGCAGCTTCTGGACCGCGGCGTCACCATCGAGCTGACCCGCCCCGCCGCCGAATGGCTGGGCGAGAAGGGCTATGACGACAAGATGGGCGCCCGGCCGCTGGGCCGCGTGATCCAGGAACACATCAAGAAGCCGCTCGCCGAGGAACTGCTGTTCGGCAAGCTGATGAAGGGCGGCCTGGTCCGCGTGGCGGTCAAGGACGACAAGATCGACCTGCAGATCATGGAGCCCGAAAAGCCCCGCCTGACCGGCTCGAAGCCGCCGCTTCTGACGGCCGACTGAGGCGGAACGGACGATCGAACGAGGGAAGCGCCCGCCCCACGGCGGGCGCTTTCTCATTCCGGCCAGGCCAGGTCGGGGCCGGTCCGGAAGAACGACACGTTGTTGGTGAAGATGCTGTCGGGAACCAGGCGGATCAGCCGGCCGTCGGGGTCTTCGATGGCGGCGACATTCTCGATGAACCAGGGATTCCACGCGCCCTCGTCGGGGCCGAGATACTTGGCGAGCAGTCGCCGGAATACGGGCGGCGACATCGGGCCGACCGTCGCCCGCCCGCGCAGCCCCAGATGCGCGAGCACGCCGGCAGCGTTGTCGAAGTGAACGATCTCGACCGCACAGCGCGGGTCCGAGGCCAGTCGCCCGACCGAACTTCCGTCGGCCGAGGCGGGCATCCAGAGCGCGCCGTCCTCCCACAGGAACCAGACCGGCGCGTTGCGTGGCCCATCCGCCGACATCGTCGCCAGATTTGCCATGAGGGGAAGCCGCAGGACGAGCTCGGGATCGAAGGCGTGCGGCATGTCTACCGCTCGGTCAGCTTCAGCTCGATCCGGCGGTTCTGGGCGCGGGCTTCCTCGGTGTCGCCCTCGGCGACGGGGCGGTATTCACCGAAGCCGGTGGCCGCGAGCCGTTCGGGGGGAAAGCCAAGCTCGTCGACCATGTAGCGCACGACCGACAGCGCGCGGCCCTGGCTCAATTCCCAGTTGTCGGAAAAGCGGCTGCCACCGGTCAGCGGCACGTTGTCGGTGTGCCCGTCGACCCGCAGGATCCAATCGATCCCGGGCGGGATCTCGGCGGCGACCTCGCGCAGCAGCCCGGCCACGCTGGCGATCTGCGCCCGCCCCTCGGGCGCGAGGTCGGCCGAGCCGGTGCGAAACAGGACCTCGGACGAGAACACGAAGCGGTCGCCCACGATCCGCACCCCTTCGCGCCCGGCGAGGATGTCTCGCAGCCGCCCGAAGAAGTCCGACCGGTAGCGTTCCAGTTCCTGCGCCTCGGCGGCGAGGCGGCGCGCCTCTTCCTCCAGCCGGACCCGCTCGGCCTCTTCCAGTTCGGCGCGCCGGCGCTGTTCGACGGCGACCTGGGCGATGGCGGTGTTGAGCTGGGTGCCCAGCGTCTCGATCCGCACCTGTGCCGCACGGTCGCGCTCGGCGGACTCGTCCAGCACCGCCTGAAGCGCGCCAAGCTGGCTGCGCAGCGAGGCGATCTGTTCGTTGAGCAGCGTCACGCGCCGCTGCGCCTCTGCGCTGGCCGCTTCCTCCTCGGCGAGGCGGGACTGCGCCACGGCCAGCAGCGCGGCGTCGCGCTGCGCCTGGGTCAGGCTGGCGGCCTGTTCGGCCAATAGGCCCTCGGTCTCGGTCCGGGCCGCCTCGGCGGCGGCCAGCAGCGTCAGTGTCTCTTCCGCGCGACGACGCTGTTCCTCAAGCGCCAGCGTCATCGCCGTGAGTTCGGTCTCGGCGCCCTGGAGCCGCTCGCGCAGCAGCCGCGCCGCCTCGGCCTCGGCCAGACGCGCGGCCTCCTCGTCCGACAAGGCCGCCTCGGCCTCGGCCAGCGCCGCCGAAAGCCTTCCGGTTTCGGCTCCGGCCGCCTCTCCGCGGCGGCGGAGGTCCTCGACCAGCGCCTGAAGCGCCTCGCGCCGGGCCTCGGCCAGACGCGCAGCTTCGGCGCCGGCATCGAGCTCGGCGCGGGCCGTGTCGAGCGCGCCGCGCAGCGTGTCGCGTTCCGCCAGCAGCCGCGCGACCTGCCCTTCGAAATCGTCGATCTGGCCTGCCAGCTCGGCCCGCTCCGCCTCGCCCGCCGCAATGTCGGCCGTGAGCCGCTGGATCAGCGCCGCCTGCGTCTCGGCCTCTGTCTGCGCCTCGGCCAGCGAGGCCGTGAGGCGGCCCACGTCGCCCTCCAGCGCCGAGGCCCGCTGCCGTTCCAGCCCGAGCGCGTCGGCAAGCCCCGCGACCTGCGCGGCCAGCTGGTCCAGCTCGGTCTCCTGCCCGGTGATCGTCTCGCGCAGGATGAACTGCACGATCATGAAGATCGTCAGCACGAACATGAGCACCAGCAAAAGCGCCGTCATCGCGTCGACGAAGCCCGGCCAGATGCTTGCCTGGAAGCGCGCCCCGCTGCGGCGGTTGAGCGCCATGGCCTAGTCCCTCCGCCGGCTGTCGCCGATCTCGGCGCCAAGCTGGCGCACCGCGCGGGTCAGAAGCGACAGGTCGGCCCGCAGTTCGGCCAGGCTTTCCTGCCGGCCGACCGAGACCTCTTCGAGCACCCGCAGAAGCTGGGTGTCGATCGACCTCAGGCGCATCCGGCTTTCGCTGTCGTAGCCGTCCGGCCCCTCGCCGGCGCTTTCCACGGCGGCAAGCGCCTCAACGATCCGGTTCTGCCCGTCCACCATGCGGCCCTGGCCCTCGATCAGCCGCTCCTGCGTGTCGGCGATCCGTTCCAGCACCGGAACGGCGCCGCGCTCGTTCTCGGCCCGGCTGCCCAGGCCCTCGACCGCCACAGCCAGCGCGGCGAGGCGTTCGTCCATCGACGCCCAGCTCATGTCGGCCTGGGTCATCAGCGCCTTCATCACCTCGACCTGTTCGGCCATCTGGTCGAGGATCGTGGCGACAAGGCCCATCTCGGTCCCCTCGCCCTCGCCCCCGGCAAGGCCGAGCCGGGTGATCGAGGACAGCCACTCCTCGAGTTCGCGATAGAAGCGGTTCTGCGCGTGGCCGGCGAACAGCTCCAGAAGGCCCACGACCAGCGATCCCGCGAGCCCGAGCAGCGACGACGAGAAGGCGGTCCCCATGCCGCCCAGCTGCGCCTCAAGCCCGCCCATCAGCCGGTCGAACACGGCCATCCCCTGCTCACCCTCCTGCGGGGCAAGCGAGCGGATGGTGTCGACGACCGCCGGAACGGTCGTCGCCAGGCCATAGAACGTGCCGAGAAGCCCAAGGAAGATCAGCAGGTTGACGACATAGCGCGTGATGTCGCGCGCCTCTTCGAGGCGGTTCGCCACGCTTTCGAGGATCGACCGCGTGGACGAGGCCGACAGGTTGCTGCGCGCGCCCTTGCTGCGCAGCAGGTTGGCCAGTGGCGCCAGCAGGCGCGGCGGGGCGGCGATGTCGGCACCCGGGCGGCCGCCGGCGAAGCCCTCGATCCAGCCGACCGAGCTCATCAGCTGGAAGACCTGCAGGAAGCAGGCCAGCACGCCCATCACGAAGACGCCGAAGATCACGCCGTTGAGCCAGGGGCTGGCCAGGAACACCGGCGCGACCGTCGGGAAGGCCAGCCACGCGCCGACCGCCACGACCGCGACCACGACCAGCATGAGCAGGATCTGGCGGACGGGCTGGGAGAAGAAGGGCGCAGGCTTCTTTTCGCTGAAGGTCATTTCCGCTTCCGGCCGATCCGCTCGACGGCGCCAGAATAGGCGGGCGCCCTGCCGCTCACAACCGCTTATCCGCCGGGCGCCTGCCCGGTCAGCGCCCGCACCCGGCGGACGAGCCAGGCCAGGTCATGGTCCTCGACACCAAGTTCCCGCAGGTGGTCGGCAGTGTTGAAGAGGTAGTCGGGGTTCGGCCCGCGCCCGCCTGTCGCCGCGGCGATCACCTGTGCCTGCCGCTCAAGCGCCAGACCGCCGCAGTACTGGCCGTGGCTGCGGTCGACCACGTAGGCCAGCGCCTCGGCCCGGGCGCCGCCGTCATCGAAGATCACCGGAAGCCGGCGTTCGAGATAGGCGGACGAGACGAGCTCCCGCTCGCGCAGGTAGGCAAGCGTCTCGTCCTCTGCGCCCTGCGCGACCCGCAGAGCGACGCCGTGGCAGACCGCGCCCTCGGCCTCGTCCAGCGCCAGGACAAGGCCCGGGCGTTCGGGCGTGCCGCGATGGTGGATCGACCACATGCAGAATGTCCGGTGCCAGCCTTCCAGCCGCGCACGCCGCCGCTCGGCCACCGGAAACCCCGGGTTCCACAGAAGCGAGGCATAGCCGAACACCCAGAAGTCTTCGCGCATCGCGCTGGCCCTTTGCTGCGGCCCCCTCTAAACACCAGACACGGGCCGAACGGAAGGGGCGGGCAAGGTGCTGCGCAGGCTGATCGTTCTGGTGGCGACGGCCGCTGTCCTCTGGTCGCTCTGGTGGATCGCCGCTGCCTTCTCGATGCAGGCGGGGCTTCAGGCCTGGCTCGATGCGCGCCGCGCGGAGGGCTGGGTGGCCGAGGCCGACCGCATCCTTGTCACCGGCTATCCGCTCGACTTCACCACGACGGTGACCGGACTGGACCTTGCCGATCCCGGCACCGGGCTTGCCTGGTCCGCGCCCGAGTTCCGCTTCGTGTCGCGCGCGTGGAACCCGGTCAACGTCGCCGCCGTCTGGCCCGCCGCGCAGACCGTCGCCACTCCGGACGAGCGCATCGCGGTCGAGGCCGAGGGGATGGAAGCCGCGCTGGTTCTGTTTCCCGGCCCGGCACTGGCGCTGTCGTCGGCTTCCGGCGGCCTGAAGGCGGCCTCGATGGTCTCGACCCGCGGCTGGGAAGCCAGCGTCGCCGAGGCACGCCTTGCCGTCGACCGGTTGTCGGGCGATGGCGACCACTACGACCTGCGGGCCGAGGTGGCGCGGCTGGAGCCGACGCAACCGCTGCTGGACCTTGTCGATCCGCGCGGGCGGCTGCCGCGGCAGATTGCGCTGATGTCGCTGGATGCGACCGTCGGCTTCGACCGGCCCTGGGACCGCCTCGCCATCGAGGACAGACGGCCGCAGCCTGTCTCGCTGCGTCTCAGACGGCTCAAGGCGACCTGGGGGCAGCTCGACCTCGAGGCGGCCGGCGCGCTCGACATCGACGCGGACGGCGTCGCAACGGGCGAAATCCAGGTGCGCGCCGTCAACTGGCGCGAGATGCTGGCGCTGGGGGTGGAGGCGGGCGTGATCCCGCCCGATCTTGCCGGCACGGTCGAAGGCGGGCTGTCGCTTCTGGCCGGGGCGCTCGGCAATCCCGACACGCTGGAACTGCCCCTGTCCTTCCGCGGCGGGCTTCTGGCGCTCGGCCCCGTGCCACTCGGCCCGGCGCCGCGCTTTCGCCTGCGCTAGCCGTCAGCGGCAGTAGCTGCCCGACCGGTAACGCGCCGTGTCGAGGTGGAAGTGGTTCTGATGGAAGCGGTCCGCCTGCGGCCCGAGCACAGTGCCGAAGGTGCCGCAGGCGCCGCGGTGCATCGCCTTGAGAAGCGGCCCGAGCCGCTCGTCGCGCCAGTGGTTCAGAACCGAGATCTGCGCGCCGTTGGCAAGGATCACCGCGCCGATGTCGATGGCCCGGCCGCGGCCGTGTTCCGAGATGCGGGCGCCGCGCTGGTTGTTGCGCGGGCGGCAGGAGTAGTGGCCCATGACGTTGAGGCCGGCGACCCCGCCGCCGTGCTGGCCGACCGTGGGCTTCACCGTCTCGTCCACCCAGTCGGCCAGCGCGATGGCGGTGGGGCAGTCGATCGTCGCGGCCATGGACAGGGTGACGCCCGATACGGCGGTGATCTTGACCGGGTCCTCGACCCCGCAGCCCTGCACGCGGCCGGCAATCGGCGCCATCGTCTGACCGGTGATCCGGGGATCGCCGCAGACCGCGCCGCGGCGGCCGATGATCGCGCCGGGATTGGGCTGGGTCTGGATCATCCCCGAGGCCAGCACGACGGCGCGGCGCTGGTGGTTTTCTGGCCGCGGCGTCGGCCGGGGCGATTGCAGGATGGCCAGCCGGGTCGCGGGCTGCACCACCGCGACGTTCCGCGCAGGGTTCGCCGGCCGCACCAGGGTGACCAGCCGCGGTCGCGGCCGCTGATCGGGACCGGGGTCCGCCTCGGGGCCCGCTGCAGGGTCAGGTGCCGCCGACAGGATGCGCGGCGCGGGTCGCGGCGCGACCAGCGAGCCCGAAGCCGAGGCCCGTTCGACCGGCTGCGGGCGGCGCGCTTCGGCCACTTCGGCCAGCGACGGCCGCACTGTCTGAGGCGGCATCACGACAGCGGGACCGGCCCGGTCGGCGGCGCCCTGCCCGGCCAGGGCCGCCCCCGCAGAGGCGAGCGTCAGGTCAACCGCCGGCACCCAAGGCCGCGGGCGCGGCTGGACCGGACCGACGGCAGCCTGCGCCTCGGCCGCCCCGCGCGGAGCCGGACGGGGCGAGGTCTCCGGTGCCTCGGCCAGAGCGCCGCCGGCCAGCGCAAGCGCCAGCGCCGCGCCCAGCAGCGCCCTCATCGCGACACCGCCCCACGCCCGAAGTCGGGCGCCGCGGTGTCCTGGCCGGCCTCGATGATGCCCCGCCGGATCGCCCGGGTGCGGGTGAAGTAGTCGTGCAGGAGCTGGCCGTCGCCGGTGCGGATCGCCCGCTGCAGCGCAAAGAGCTCTTCGGTGAAGCGGCCGAGGATCTCCAGGGTCGCATCCTTGTTGGTCAGGAACACGTCGCGCCACATCGTCGGGTCCGAGGCCGCGATCCTGGTGAAGTCCCGGAACCCCGCGGCGGAATACTTGATCACTTCGCTGTCGGTGACCCGCTTCATGTCGTCCGCGACCCCGACCATCGTGTAGGCGATCAGGTGCGGCGCGTGCGAAGTGACCGCCAGGACGAGATCATGGTGATCGGCGTCCATCTCGTCCACATGAGATCCCATCGCCTCCCAGAGTGCGCGGAGTTTCGCCACCGCCGCAGGGTCGCTTCCGTCGGTGGGCACGATCAGGCACCAGCGGTTCCGGAACAGCTCGGCAAACCCCGCGCGGGGGCCCGAGTGCTCGGTCCCGGCCAGCGGGTGCGCGGGGATGAAGTGCACGCCCCTGGGCACATGCGGCGCCACCGCGTCGATCACCGCCCGCTTGACCGATCCGACGTCGGTCAGCGTCGCGCCGGGTTTCAGGTGCGGCCCGATCTCGGCCGCGACCGCCCCCATCGCGCCGACCGGCACCGCAAGCACCACGAGGTCGGCGTCCTGTACGGCCTCGGCGGCGGTCGCGACGACCCGGTCGACCAGGCCGATTTCGGCCGCAACGGCGCGCGTCTCGGGCGACCGGGCGGTGCCCACGATCTCGCCGGCCAGGCCGCCCTTGCGCATGGCGTGGGCCATAGACCCCGCAATCAGCCCAAGCCCGATCAGCGCCACCCGGTCGTAGATCCGGCTCATGCCTGCACCTTCATGTACGCGCGGACTGCCTGGGCGACGCGGATGCAGTCGGCCTCGGTCCCGATGGTGATGCGCAGACAGTCGGGAAAGCCGTAGCCCGTCACCCGGCGCACGATGATCCCGGCCTCGCGCAGCGCGGCGTCGCAGGCGGCGGCCTCGGCCTCGCCCGCGAAGCGCGCAAGGACATAGTTGGCGAACGACGGGTCGGAAGGCACCCCCGCCTCGGCCAGCGCCGCGCGCAGCCAGTCGCGCAGGCGGGCGTTCTCGGCGATGTAGCGCTCGACGAAGGCGCGGTCGCGCAGCGCCGCCTCGGCCGCGGCCAGCGCGGGGCCCGACAGGTTGAACGGCCCGCGGATGCGGTTCAGCACGTCGATGATGGCGCGGGGCGCATAGCCCCAGCCGACGCGCAGACCGCCAAGGCCGTAGGCCTTCGAGAAGGTGCGCGTCATCACCACGGCGCCGCCCGCCTCGACCAGCCCCGCGCCGCCGTCGTAGCCGGGCGCGAATTCGGCATAGGCGCCGTCGAGCACCAGGATCGCCTGCGGCGGCATTCCCGACGCCAGCCTGGCGATCTGATCCGCGCCGATCATCGTGCCCGCCGGGTTGGCGGGGTTCGTGACGAAGACCAGCCGCGTGCGCGGTCCGCAGGCGGCGAGGATCGCGTCGACGTCGACCGTCCTGTCCCATTCGGCCACGCGCACCGGCGTCGCGCCGGCGGCCAAGGCCGAGATGCGGTACATCGCGAAGCCATGCGCGGTGTGGATCACCTCGTCGCCCGGGCCGGCATAGGCCTGGCAGAGGAAGTGGATGATCTCGTCCGAGCCGACGCCGCAGACGATGCGTTCGGGGTCGAGGCCGTGGACCTCGCCGATCGCCTCGCGCAGCGGCCGGTGGTCCGTCGAGGGGTAGCGGTGCATCTCGGCCGCGGCCGCGCGCAGCGCC
>JALORM010000470.1 GCA_025458985.1 Paracoccaceae bacterium
TCCTAGTCGTTCGGTAACTTTGCGCGCGTATGGGTAATCCGTCGTCAAGCGGAGGACCCAATGCGACTGATCAGAGCCCTTGCCGTGGCCGCGCTTTCGGCCCTTTTCACGCTGCCGGCTGCGGCCGGCCAGCCTGCTGACCTGGGGACCCCCACGAGCCCCGTCATCCTGACCATCCACAGCCAGGGCACGCAGATCGACCTCGACCGTGCGATGATCGAACGCGCCGGATGGCAGACCATCCGCACCATGACACCCTTCACCGACGGCGAACAGGAATTCTCGGGCATTGCGCTGAGCCGCCTGATCGAGGTCGTCGGCGGTGACGGCACGGTGATCGAGGCAGTGGCGCTCAACGACTACCGCGTCGAGATCCCCGCCGAGCACGCCGAGGCCTATGGCGTGTTCCTCGCGCTTGACCGCAACGGCGAACCGATGCGGATCCGCGACAAGGGGCCGATCTGGGTGATTTATCCCCATGACGAGGTGCTCGCCGCCCCGGAACGTTTCGACCGGTTCATGGTCTGGCAGCTTCGGGAATTGAGCTTCCGCTGATGTTCTGCGCGTCCTGCCCGCTGCGCAACAGCACGGTCCTGCGATGCCTCATCGTGGGTCTGATGCTGCTGGTCGTGCTTTGGGAACTGCAGAACCAGCGGGCCGGGATCCAACGGCAGGAAGCGCGCTTCGGCCACGCGATCATGGACAATTCCTGGTCGTTCAGCGAACTTCTGAACGAAACCCGCACCTTCACCTTCCAACTCTATGTCGCCAAGGCAGGCCAGGGCGACCGGGAAGACCTGCAGTTGTCCTTCGAACTCCTGTGGAGCCGGATCGAGGCGCTGAACTTCCCCGAAAAGATCGAGTTCGACGGCCTGCGCGCGCTCGAGGCCGACTACATTGCCTTCCTGGAAGAGATCGAGCCGCTGGTCTATTCGGACCAGCCGCTTGCGGAACAGCGCATCGTCACGATGATCGGGACGGCAGAGGATCTTGCCGTCCGGATGCGCCGGATGTGGAGCAGCCTCTTCACCCTCGACCGGGAACAGTTCTTCGTGATGGTGAACGGCGCAATCCCGGGCGAGCAGCGGACCTTCGAGCTTCTGATCGGCCTCGTGGTGCTTGTCGGGATGGGTTACCTCGCGCTCGAGCTTGTGCTGTCGGACATGGCGCGCCGGCGCGAGCGCATCCTGCGCGACGAGGCCAGCAGCGCCAGCAAGACCAAGTCGACCTTCCTCGCCAACATGAGTCACGAGATCCGGACGCCCCTCAACGGCGTGATCGGGGCGACCGAACTCCTGCGCGACACGACGCTCGACCCGGACCAGCGCCGCCTGCTCGACACTGTCTCGGCGTCGGCCGAACACCTGCTGTCGATCGTGAACGAGGTATTGGACCTGACCAAGATCGAAGCCGGCCGGATGGAGCTGGAGCGCCAGCCGGTTGCGCTGCGAGACTTCTGCGAACAGAGCGTGGTCATGCTGCGCAAGGCGGCCGACCAGAAGGGCGTGGAGCTTCGCGTCGATGTTTCGGACGCACTCCCCGAGACGGTCATGGCCGATCCGCTGCGGCTTCGGCAGGTCCTGCTCAACCTCGCCGCGAACGCGGTCAAGTTCACCGAACGCGGCGAGGTGGTCGTCACGCTCGACCGGATTGCCCGGCCTGGGGACCGCCCCGCGATGCGCCTGATCGTGCGCGACACCGGCATCGGCATCCCGCCCGAGAAGATCGGGAAGGTCTTCGAGGCGTTCGTCCAGTCGGATGTCTCGGATACCCGGCGCTTCGGCGGCACCGGCCTTGGCCTGACGATCTCCCGCCAGATCGTCACGCTCATGGGCGGCACGATCTCGCTGGAAAGCACGCCGGGCACGGGCACCTCTGTCACGGTCGACCTGACGCTCGACCCGGTTCCCGCAAGGCTAAGGTGCAGGACCGAGGCGGCCGTCGCAAGCCCCGTGTCCGCGGCTCCGGCGGACCAGATGGAGATGACCGTCCTCGTCGTCGAGGACAACGCAACGAACCAGCTCATCATCCAGCGGATGCTGCGGCCCCTCGTGACCCGCGTCGAGCTTGCCGGCAACGGCCGTGAAGGGTTCGACCGCTGGCTGCAGGGCGGCATCGACCTCATCCTGATGGACATCCAGATGCCTGAGATGACCGGAACCGAGGCCGCCGCGCTGATCCGCGCGCACGAGCGGGAGGCGGGCAGCGGACATGTCCCGATCTATTCGCTGTCGGCGAACGCGATGCCGCACCAGCTGGCTGCCTATGCCGAAGCCGGAATGGATGGCCACCTGTCAAAGCCCTTCCGCAAGCAGGATCTTCTCGGCGTCCTCGCGCACCCAGGGCCGAAGCCGGTCCGCGGCCGCGCAAGGTAACCACACAGGCCGGGGCCCGCTGTGGCTGCACCGGCGGCGGCTGCCAAGTGTCGGGCTTCGCACGCCGCATGCAGAAGCGCGTCAGACGCAGCCGATCGCTGCAGGCGTCACCTCTGGCGGTCCGGTCAGGCCGGAGCCCGGTCCGCCCAGCCCGCGAGCGGATAGTCGGAATTCGTCCGGCCCGAATCGAACAGCGCGCCAAGGCCGCGGCCGTGGGGCGAGACGATCTCCATCAGGTTCGTCCCGATGAAGGCGAGCGTGACCGCGACCTTCAGCGCCCCGAAGAACTCGGGCAGGGTCTTCGGCAGCGCGATCTTCCAGAAGATCGTCAGCTTCGACGCGCCGAGCGAGCCGAGCGACCGCAGGATGTCGCGATATTCGGGCTCCAGCGTCGACAGCCCGATCGACACCGAGACGGCGATCGGGAAGAACGAGATCATGAAGGCGATGAGCACCGTGTTGAAGTCGTGCGCGCCGACGAACATCAGCGCGACGATGGGCACGACCGTGGCCTTGGGAATCGCGTTGAAGCCCACAAGCAGCGGATAGAGCGCGTCGCGCATGACCCGCGAGAAGCCCATGATCATGCCGAGGAACGTCCCGAAGGCCACAGCAAGA
>JALORM010000471.1 GCA_025458985.1 Paracoccaceae bacterium
CTTCAAGCGGGCGTTGAAGACCTCCCCGCCGAGCTGCCGCCGCCCTCCGAGCACCGCCGCCAGCACCGTCCCGGCGTGATCGCCAAGCTCGACGCCGACCCCGAGCTCCGGGCCTTCGTCGAAGCTCGGCTCGACCGCATGACCTTCCACGAGCTCGCCGCCGCCGTCGCCGACCGATTCCCGCCGAACCGCAGGGTTGGCCACTCGGCCATTCATCGCTGGTGGCAGTCGCGACCGCGCCGACCGCGCTGACGAAACGGCGCCGGACTATCCGGGATAACTTGGTGACTTGCGTCCACTTCCGCCGCAGAAAGCCGCAGCAAGTCGCAGTTCTTCGCAGTTCAAAGCCCATGAAACGGTGTGTCAGAGCATGTGATTACTAACACCCCCGTCCGGCACCCTGCCCCCCCCTCCGCCCCCGCGCAGGCCATCCCGCGCGGGGTTTCCCTTTGCCGCGCCCTTCGCTATCTGACGCATCGACGAACGAGGGGCGCATCCCATGCCGATGGAGAAAAGCTACAACCCGGCCGAGGCCGAGGCCCGCATCGCGCGGCTCTGGGACGAGGCGCGGGCCTTCCGCGCCGGGGCGAACGCCAAGCCGGGCGCCGAGGCGTTCTCGATCATGATCCCGCCCCCGAACGTGACCGGCAGCCTCCACATGGGGCACGCCTTCAACAACACGCTGCAGGACATCCTCACGCGCTGGCACCGGATGCAGGGGCACGACACGCTCTGGCAGCCCGGCACCGACCATGCCGGCATCGCGACGCAGATGGTGGTGGAACGCGAACTGGCGAAGGAAGGCAACGTCGGCCGCCGCGAGATGGGGCGCGAGGCCTTCACCGCCCGCGTCTGGCAGCAGAAGGTCAAGTCCCGCGGCAACATCCGCACCCAGCTCGACCGCCTCGGCGCCTCCTGCGACTGGTCGCGCGAGGCCTTCACCATGTCCGGCGCCCCCGGCGCGCCCAAGGGCGAGGAAGGCAACTTCCACGACGCCGTGATCCGGGTCTTCGTCGACCTCTACAACAAGGGCCTCATCACCCGCGGCAAGCGCCTGGTGAACTGGGACCCGCACTTCGAGACCGCGATCAGCGATCTGGAGGTCGAGCAGGTCGAGGTCGACGGCCACATGTGGCGCCTGCGCTATCCGCTGGAAGGCGGCGAGAGCTACGAGCACCCGGTCGAGTTCGACGCCGACGGCAACGTCACCGCGACCGAGACGCGCGACTACCTCACCGTCGCCACCACGCGCCCCGAGACGATGCTGGGCGACACCGGCATCGCCGTGAACCCCGACGACCGGCGCTACGCGCATCTCGTCGGCAAGACCGTCCGCCTGCCGCTCGTCGGCCGCTCCATCCCCATCGTGGCCGACAGCTACGCCGACCCCGAAAAGGGCACCGGCGCCGTCAAGATCACCCCGGCGCACGACTTCAACGACTGGGAGGTGGGCCAACGCGCCGGCCTTCGCGCGATCAACGTCATGGGCACCCGCGCGCAGATGGCGCTCAAGGCCAACGCCGACTTCGCCGAGGGTTGCGACCCCGACGCGGTGGCCCGCCTGATCGAGGCGCTCGACGGCCTCGACCGCTACGAGGCGCGCGACTGGATCGTGCGGGTGGCTCAGGAGGAAGGCTGGCTCGACGGCATCGACGCCGACCGCCACATGGTCCCCCACGGCGACCGCTCCAAGGTCGCGATCGAGCCCTTCCTCACCGACCAGTGGTTTGTCGACACCGCAAAGATCGTCGGCCCGGCGCTGGAGGCGGTCCGGTCGGGCCGCACCACGATCCTGCCCGAGCAGCACGAGAAGATCTACTACCACTGGCTCGAGAACATCGAACCCTGGTGCATCTCGCGCCAGCTCTGGTGGGGGCACCAGATTCCGGTCTGGTATGGGCCCGACCTCGAGTCCGTGCACCGTGACGGGCTTCCCGGGCAGGTCGAGGAATACACCGAGGTCGCGTTCTGCGGCGCCACCGAGGACGAAGTGCGCGCCCTCGCGCGCGAGTACTATGCAAGGGGCAACACCGAGTTTGCGGACGACATCGAGATCCTGCTGTCGGGTGCCGAAGAAGAACCCCGGCGCCGGTACATGAATTTCGTGGCGACAGGGACGTTTGTGAACAAGGTCTACCTGCGCCGCGATCCCGACGTCCTCGACACCTGGTTCTCCTCCGGCCTTTGGCCCATCGGCACGCTGGGCTGGCCCGAAGAGACCGAGGAACTAAAGAAATACTTCCCGACCTCGGTCCTCATCACCGGCTTCGACATCCTCTTCTTCTGGGTCGCCCGGATGATGATGATGCAGCTTGCCGTGGTGAACGACAACGTCCTCGACCCCCTCGACCTCATCGACGAATTCGGCGCCGACGCCGTGCGCTTCACGCTGACCTCGATGGCCGGCATGGGCCGCGACCTCAAGCTTTCCAAGGACCGGATCGCGGGCAACCGCAACTTCGCCACGAAGATCTGGAACGCCTTCCGCTTCGCCGAGATGAACGGCGTCTTCGACCTGCCCCCGCAGCCCCTGCCGCAGCCGACCGCCAC
>JALORM010000472.1 GCA_025458985.1 Paracoccaceae bacterium
CACGGCACCCCACAGCATGACCCAGAAGATCCGCGCAATGGTGGCGGCATCCTCGCCGCCCGGCGCCAGGGCAGACTGCTCTCCCGAACAGGCAGACAGGATCACCGCGCCGGCCATCGCCGCGAACCGCTCCGGCGCCAGAGGCCCGTCCTGTTCGTCTCTTGCCCGGATCGGCCCACCCCCGTTGCGCGCGCCGCGGATGTGGCGCCATCGCGGTGCGAACAGGAAAGCCGCGGAAATGTTTCCGTGCCCTGCTCGCTTTCGCTCCTGCCGCAGGCGGCGCTGCGGCAAGGCACCCGGAACAATTCCAAGCCCGACCTGTTGGCGGACCATGATCAAGGGGAGATTGCGACGTCATGGCCACACTCGATTTTTCCGCACGGCCCATCGGCTGGCCGGTCAGATTGCTCGGCTGGATCTGCATCCTCCTGGGCCTCGTGCTGCTTGTGTACCTTGCGATCTGGGTGGGCACGCTGGTCTGGGCCTGGTGGGAGGTGGGCGCCGACTGGTGGGCGCAGCTTCCGCGCGTGTTTGCGCCCACTCTCCTGCTCGTCCTGGTGCTGATCTGCATCCCGGCGCTGTCGCGCCGCCCCGCCGCGACCCGGTCCAGAAGGGAGCCTCGCCGTCCTTGCCGCAGCCCTGCCGGCCGCCGCGCAACAGTCCGAGCCCCCGGCTCCCGACCCGGCCGAGGCCTCGACGCAGGAAGCCGTCCAGCCGGCAGAGCCCGGCGCCACAGCGCCGACCACGCAGGCCGACCCCGATGAGGACGCGACGGAGACGGCCGCCCCCGCCGATGAACCGCGAGGCGGCGGCGGCGCCGCCCGTGCCGCGGCCCCGCAGCCTGAGGTCGGGGCCGACTGGCCGTTCTACGGAGGGGATGCGCAGGCCACGCGGTACTCGCCGCTCGACCAGATCACCCGCGAGAACGTGGGCGCGCTGGAAGTGGCGTTCACCTACCGTACCGGCGACCTTCCCGAAGGAACGGCCGAGGGCAAGTATTCTCCCGAGACGACGCCGCTGAAGCTGGGCGACGACCTCCTGATGTGTTCGGCCATGAACGTGATGATCTCGGTCGACGCGGCGACCGGCGAGGAGAACTGGCGCTACGATCCCGGTGTCCCGAACGAGGCCATCCCGTACGGTGCCACCTGCCGCGGAGTCTCGATCTATGCAAACCCCACTGCTGCCGAAGGCGATCCCTGCGCGACCACGGTCTATGAAGGCACCCTCGACGCCAAGATCGTCGCCCTTGACGCCGCCACCGGCGCGCCCTGCGAGGCCTTCGGCGAGAACGGTGTCGTCGACCTGTGGCAGGACCTGGGCGAGCGCGTGCCGGGCTGGTACGCCGTCACCGCGCCCCCCACTGTCGTGCGCGGCGTCGTCGTCACCGGCGCGCAGGTGCTCGACGGGCAGGCCGAGGACGCGCCTTCCGGCGTCGTCCGCGGCTACGACGCGATCACCGGCGAGCTGGCCTGGGCCTGGGACCTGCAGGATCCGGACCGGAACCGCATGGGCCCGCCGGAAGGCGAGGTATACAGCAGGGGCACGCCCAACATGTGGACCGCGGCGGTCGCGGACGAAGAGCTGGGCTATGTCTACCTGCCGCTGGGCAATTCGTCGGTCGACTACTACACGTGTGGGACTATGACCTGGGCAGCCAGCCGACCCTTCTCGACTACCAGGGAACGCCCGCGATCCTGCTGCCGTCCAAGCAGGGCGATCTCTACATCCTGAACCGCGAGACGGGCGAGCCCCTGACCCCCGTGGGCGAGCTGACCGACCTGCCGAAGGGCGACGTGGAGCCCGAGTATCTGTCCGACACCCAACCGGTCTCGGACTGGCACACCCTTCGCAAGGCGCCGCTGACCGAACGCGACATGTGGGGCGCGACACCGCTGGATCAGCTCTGGTGCCGGATCCAGTTCCGCCGGGCCGAGTACCAGGGCTTCTATACCCCGCCCACGGCCGACAGCCGCTGGATCCAGTATCCGGGCTACAACGGCGGATCGGACTGGGGGTCGGTGGCGGTGGATACCGAACGCGGGATCATCATCGCGAACTACAACGACATCCCGAACTACAACCGGCTCATCGAGCGCGAAGACCCGATGGAGACAGAGGAATACACAACTATCGCCGAGGCGCCCGACAGCGTCGGCGCGCCCGAGAACCCGGCAGGTCCGCAAGCCGGCGCGCCCTACGCGATCTCGGTCAATGCGGGCTGGCGCAACGATGCGACGGGCATGCCCTGCACGCGCCCGCCCTACGGCGGCATCCGGGCGATCAGCCTGGAAACCGGCGAGACGCTGTGGGACCAGCCGCTGGGCACCGCGCGCCGCAACGGCCCGTTCGGCATCCCCTCGTTCCTGCCGTTCGACATCGGCACGCCCAACAACGGCGGTTCCGTGGTGACGGCCGGGGGCCTCGTCTTCATCGCTGCCGCGACCGACAACCTGTTCCGCGCCATCGACATCGAGACCGGCGAAACGCTCTGGACCGATGTCCTGCCGGGCGGTGGTCAGGCCAACCCGATCACCTACGAGGTCGCAGGCCGGCAGTATGTGGCGGTGACGGCAATGGGGCATCACTTCATGGAGACGCCTGTGGGCGATCATCTCGTGGTCTACGCGCTCCCGGAGGGGTAGGACCGGCACCTCTTCTTGACGGCCGGTTCAGCGCGAAACCCCGCCCCCCGTTCGGTCGCTCGGCGCGCAACATCCCGCGGAGGACCGCCCGGCCGGCACACCGCGAACGATGCAGCCCCATGTCTTCAGCGCAGACACCCGGGACGCTTCGCAGCACAGGAACATTCGCGGACCCGTCCTGTTGCTATCGGTACACGCAACAGCCGACGCCGCCGCCCGCCGGCAGCGCGGCAAAGGGAGAAAGCGAATGGCTCAGTACGGCAAGGAAGGCAGCGATCGACACGGCCGGCAGGACCGGCGCGGCGGCATGCCCGGCGAAGACCGCCGGGACATGCGCGGCGGGGATGAAGCGTACCGCGATCAAGGGTACGGCGACCAGGGTTGGCAGCGGCGCAACCCAGCCGATCGGAACCAGTCCGGCTACGGGCGCGGGGAAGGCTACGGACAGGGCGGATGGCGAGGTCAGGGACCCTACGCCCGCGAGGGCGAGGAGGACGACCGCTACGGGGATCGCGGTCAGAGCCAGTGGCCCGGCGAACGCGGCAGGGCCGCAGGGCCGCAGCGCGGCGCCTACGGTGGTGATCGTGCGGGCGGCAGCTGGTGGGGCTCGGCCGCGTCGCGGGGCGACCGATCCGGGGGTTCCGGCACCCGCCGCGGCGGAATGGGACACCGGGGCAAGGGGCCGAGCAACTTCACCCGTTCGGACTCCCGCATCGAGGAAGATGTGAACGAACGGCTGATGATGGACGACGACGTCGATGCCTCTGACGTGGAGGTATCGGTGTCGGACGGCGAGGTCACCCTCTCGGGCAAGGTCGAGTCGCGGTATGCCAAGCGCTGCGCGGAAGACTGCGCAGAGGAGGTATCGGGCGTGCGCCACGTCCAGAACAACCTGCGCGTGGCTGACGGGCAATCGTCCAACCGCGAGGCGTGAGGGCGAGCGCCGGGCGGATCCGTTCCTAGCCCGGCGAACAGACAAGGCCGCGCCCGCACCCGGGCGCGGCTTCCGCCGCCCCACAGGACTGCGCGGGCGAGCGGTCCGCAGCAGGAAGAGGAGACCTGCGATGCCGGATGACAGGACGGGCCGCGTGCATGGCAAGGCCGGAGACGAC
>JALORM010000052.1 GCA_025458985.1 Paracoccaceae bacterium
CACGATCCCGAGGTCGTGGGTGATGAACAGAAGGCTCATCCCCTCGCTGCGCTTGAGGTCGGCCAGAAGGTCGAGGATCTGCGCCTGGATCGTCACGTCAAGCGCCGTCGTCGGTTCGTCCGCGATCAGCAATTCGGGGCCGTTGGCCAATGCCATGGCGATCATCACCCGCTGCCGCTGGCCGCCCGACAGCTGGTGCGGATAGGCGCCGAGACGGGTCTCGGGGTCGCGGATGCCCACCTTGGTCAGAAGCTCCAGCGTCCTCGCCCGGGCCGGTGCGCCGGTCAGGCCCTGGTGTTCGGCGAGGCTCTCGCCGATCTGCCGCGCGATCGTGTGCAGCGGGTTCAGCGAGGTCATCGGCTCCTGGAAGATGAAGCTGATGTCGTTGCCGCGCACCCGGCGCAGCTCGCGTTCCGAGGCGCCGACCATCTCGGCTCCCGCATAGCGGATCGAGCCCTCGACCGTCGCGCTGTCGGGCAGGAGCGCCACGGTCGACAGTGCTGTCACCGACTTGCCCGACCCCGACTCGCCCACCAGCGCAACGGTCTCGCCCTTTCTAACGGTGAACGTGACACCCTTGACCGCCTGCACCAGCCGGCCGTCCTGGCGGAACGTCACCCGAAGGTCGCGAACGTCGAGAACCGTGCTCATCGGAAGGTCTTCCGAGGGTCGAAGGCATCGCGCACACCTTCGAAGATGAACACCAGCAGCGACAGCATGATCGCGAAGGTGAAGAAGGCGGTGAAGGCCAGCCAGGGCGCCTGGAGGTTGCGCTTGGCCTGCAGCGTCAGCTCGCCCAGCGAGGGCGCCGACGACGGCAGCCCGAAGCCCAGCAGGTCCAGTGCCGCCAGCGTACCAATGGCACCCGCGATCAGGAACGGCAGGAAGGTCAGCGTGGCGACCATCGCGTTCGGCAGGACGTGGCGGAACATGATGGCAAGGTTCGGCACCCCAAGCGCCCGGGCGGCGCGAACGTATTCGAAGTTCCGCGCGCGCAGGAATTCGGCCCGCACCACGCCCACCAGCGCCATCCAGCCGAAGAGCGTCAGCAGCACCACCAGAAGCCAGAAGTTCATCCGCCAGATCGCCGCGACGATGATGATCACGTAGAGCGAGGGGGTCGAGTTCCAGATCTCGATGATCCGCTGGAAGACAAGGTCGACCCAGCCGCCGAAGTAGCCCTGGATCGCCCCGGCCGCGATTCCGATGGCCGAGGTCGTGAGCGTCACGATCAGCGCGAAGGTAACCGACAGGCGGAAGCCGTAGATCACGCGGGCCAGCACGTCGCGGGCGGTGTCGTCGGTACCGAGCCAATGATCGGCGTCCGGGGCCGAGGGCGCGGTGCCGGGCAGTTCGCTGACGGTGCGGTAGTTGTAGGGGATGAGCGGCCAGATCATCCAGCCGCGCTCGACCGGCTCGCCCGCCACGGTGCCGCTGGCCTGAACCTCGGCGATGATGCCGGACGGATCGTCCCAGCATTCCTCGCGCCCCGCGGCGATGATCAGGCACTGCACCTCGATGTCGCGGTAAACGGCCTCGGACTGGAAGTCGCCGCCGAATGCCGTCTCGGGGTAGAAGCGGAAGACCGGGGTGTAGTACTCGCCCCGGTGCTGCACGAGGATCGGCTTGTCATTGGCGATCAGCTCGGCACAGAGCGACAGGCCGTAGAGGATCAGGAAGATCACCAGCGACCAGTAGGCGCGCCGGTTCGACCGAAAGTTGCGCCAGCGGCGCTGGTTCAGAGGCGACAGCGCGGGCACGTCAGGTCTCCCGGCTTTCGAAGTCGATGCGCGGATCGATCCAGACATAGGCCAGATCGGAGATGATGTTCACCAAGAGCCCCAGCAGCGCCGTCAGGTAGAGCGTGCCGAACAGGACCGGATAGTCGCGCGCGACGGCCGCCTCGTAGAACAGCCGCCCCATCCCGTCGAGCGAGAACAGCCATTCGATCAGAAGCGCGCCCGAGAAGAACACCGACAGAAACAGGCCCGGGAAGCCCGCAATGACGATCAGCATGGCGTTGCGGAAGACATGTCCGTAAAGCACGCGCCGCTCGCTCAGCCCCTTGGCTCGCGCCGTCATCACGTAGAGCTTGCGGATTTCGTCGAGGAAAGAGTTCTTCGTCAGCAGCGTCAGGGTCGCGAAGGACGAGATGGTGATGGCGGCGACCGGCAGAACCAGGTGCCAGAAGTAATCGACGACCTTGCCCCAGAGGCTCAGCTGGTCCCAGTTGTCCGAGGTAAGACCCCTCAGCGGAAAGATCTGCCAGTAGGACCCGCCGGCGAACAGCACGATCAGAAGAACCGCAAACAGGAAGCTCGGGATCGCGTAGCCGACGATGATGAGTCCCGAAGTCCAGGAATCGAATGGAGTGCCATCCCGCACCGCCTTGCGGATGCCCAGCGGGATCGAGATCAGGTAGGCGATCAGCGTCGACCAGAGCCCGAGCGAGATCGAGACCGGCATCTTTTCCAGCACCAGGTCGACCACGGTGATCGACCGGAAGTAGCTTTCGCCGAAGTCGAAGCGCAGGTAGTTCCACATCATCGTCAGGAACCGCTCGACCGGGGGCTTGTCGAAGCCGAACTCGCGTTCAAGCTGTTCTATGAACTCGGGTGGCAGGCCGCGGGCACCGACATAGCGCTCGTCGGTGCCGCCTGCGCCCGCCGCATCCGTGGCGGCGGTCCCGCCTCCGGTCGATCCGCTGATGTTCTGCAGGGGATCGCCCGCGCCCTCCATCCGCGCGATGATCTGCTCGATCGGACCGCCCGGCACGAACTGCACCAGGGTGAAGTTGATGATCATGATCCCGAGCAGCGTCGGGATCACCAGCAAGAGCCTGCGGAGGATGTAGGCGCCCACGGCCCTGGCCTGTCGCTAGCGCAGCGCGCCCGCAGCGCGGAGCCGCCCTTCCGCCTCGGGGTCGAACCACCAGAAATCGAGATAGCCAAGGGCAAGAGGCGGCAGGGTTTCGGGGTGGCGGTACATGTCGTAGTAGGCGACCCAGTAGTTGCCGCTGTACCAGAGCGGCAAGTCGAAGCCGACCGACCGCAGGGCGCGGTCCACCGCGCGGACACCGGTCTTCATGTCGTCGAGCGAGGTCGCGTCGATGACGCTGCCGATCAGCCGGTCGATGGCGGGGTTGCGCAGGCGCATCAGGTTGCGCGAACTGTCGTCCGCGGTCTTCGACGCGAACCACTGTTCCAGCCCGATGGAGGGCTCGAACGGCAGGCTGAAGCGCTGGCTCGTCATGTCGAAGTCGCCCTTGCGGCGGCGTTCGACATATTGTGCGCTGTCGACCCGCTCGAGCCGCGCGCGGACGCCCAGGCTGGTGAGGTTCTCGATATAGGGGTTGATGACCCGGTCGAACATCGGGTTGAACTGGAGGATCAGCAGGTCCAGCACCTTGCCCTCGGCATTGCGGCGCAGCCCGTCGGGGCCGGTCGTCCAGCCGGCTTCGTCCAGAAGCGCACTCGCCTGCCGGATCAACTGCCGCGAGGGGCGGTTCGCGGACGGATCGTTGGCCGGCGGGACGTAGGCCTCGTCGGTCAGGATCGACTCGGGCAGCAGGCCCTCTTCGACCAGCGGCCGAAGCAGCGCAAGCTCGCCTTCCGAGGGCACGCCCTCGGCCGCAAGGTCGGTGCCGCTCCAGAACGACACGGGCCGCTGGTAGAGCCCGAAGTAGAGCGTGGCGTTCGACCATTCGAAGTTGAACATCAGGCTGATCGCCCGGCGCACCCTCTCGTCCTGCCACTCCGGCCGGTCCAGGTTGAAGACCCAGGCCAGTCGGTCGCCCACGTTGCCGTCGGGGATCTCTTCGCGGACGACCCAGCCGTTGGTCACGCCGGGGAAGTCGTAGCGCTCCGCCCAGGTCTGCGGCTCGCTCTCGATGCGGAAGGTGTAGGCGCCGGCCTTGAACCCTTCGAAGGCGGCATCGCTGTCGGCGAAGTACTCGACCCGGATGCGGTCGAAGTTGTTGCGGCCGATGCTGAACGGATGGTCGTAGCCCCAGTAGTCGGGGTTGCGGCGATAGACCACGCGCCGGTTGAAGTCGAAGCTGTCCAGCACATAGGCGCCCGTCGACATGAAGGGCTCGCGCGTGCTTTGGTCAAGCCGCTGACCCTTCGCCTCGAACCAGGCCTTCGAGAATACCGGCGTCCCGCCGGCGATGCCGACGCGGTCGCGCACCGAGGAGTCGGGGTTGAACCGGAAGGTGATCCGGTAGTCGCCTTCGACCACGACCTCCTTGATGAAGCCTTCGACCACGGACCGGTATTCGGGGATGCCCTGGGTCTGGAACAGGTTGAAGCTGTAGGCGACATCCTCGGCCGTCATCGGCGTTCCGTCGGCAAAGGTCACGTCCTCGCGCAGGTTGAAGGTCACGAAGGACAGATCCTCGGGGTATTCAAGCGTCGTGCAGAGGAAGCAGTACGATCCGTAGGGATCGTCGGCCGTGCTGGTCAGCAGGCTTTCGCTGCCGATGGTGTTCAGCGCGGCCGGTACGCCGGCGCGGGCGTACTGGTTGAAGCTGTCGAAGTTGCCCTGCGACCAGATCGAGATCTCACCGCCCTTCGGCGCATCGGGGTTGACGTAGTCGAGGTGGGCCATGTCGGCGGGGTACTTCAGTTCGCCGAAGTTCGAATAGCCGTGCGAGACGGTGACCTCGCCCTGCGCCCGTGCCGGTCCCGCGGCCAGCGCGGCCAGCGCCAGCACGCCGAAGCCCATCCAGCCAAGCCAACCCGCGGCGGCACGTTGCGGCCGGGCGAGGGTCCTTGCCGGGGCACTGGGATAGGTCATGCGGCGGTCCTCCGGGTCGGTGTCGGGTCAGGGTGCAGGTGGCGAGGCCGCCACGCGGCGTCTGCCAGAGGCTAGTTTCAGCGAGACGGCCTCTGCAAGTTTCGTTTGCGTGAAGAACATGTCGCGCCGGCGGGCATCGTCCAACGAAAAAGGGGCCGCACCGGTCCGGTGGGCCCCTTTGCGGCGATCCGGTCCTGCCTCAACCGCCGGTCGTGGCAAGGTAGGCGATCAGGTTCGCCCGGTCCTCGACATCGCGCATCCCGTTGTACGACATCTTGGTGCCGGGCGTGTACTCGCGCGGGTTGGTCAGGAATGCGTTCAGGTTCTCCGGCGACCAGACCTGATCGGCCTGCGCCAGCATTCCTTCGGAATAGGCGAAGCCCGCGACCGACGCCTTCGGCCGTTCGACGACGCCGTTGAGGTGCGGGCCGGTCCCGTCGGTTCCATCCAGCTTGTGGCAGGCCTGGCATTGCCGCCAGAGCGCCTCGCCGGCGCCCGCGTCCGCGGCCGCGAACACCTCGGCGAAGGGCACCGCCGCTTCGGCCTCGGCCGTCTCGGTCCCCTCGGCCGCCTCTTCCTCGCCCGTGTCGATCACGTAGGCCTGTTCGCCGTGGGCGCCATGGCCGCCGTGATAGAGGCCTTCGCTGGCCCAGCCCAACAGAAGGAACACCAGAAGCGCTGCGCAAAGTGCGCCGACAGTCTTGGTAAGCGTCATCGTGTCCATGGTGTCGCGGTCCATCAGGCCTTCGGGTCGGGCGTATGTATCCGCTTCCCCCTCGAAAGCGCAAGGTGTAGTTGGCGCGACCAAAAGGCACGACGGAGGAAGGGCAATGACCGGACGGATCGCGTTCCAGGGAGAGCCTGGCGCCTATTCCCACCAGGCCTGCCGCGAGGCGCGCCCGGGCATGGAAGCGCTGCCCTGCGCGACGTTCGAGGACGCGATCGAGGCGGTGCGCCGGGGCGAGGCGGACCTGGCCATGCTGCCGGTCGAGAACTCCACCTACGGTCGGGTGGCCGACATCCATCACCTGCTGCCGGACTCGGGGCTCCACATCGTCGACGAGGCCTTCGTCCGGGTGCACATCAACCTTCTGGCCGTGCGCGGCGCGCTGATCGGAGACATCCGGCGCGCGATGAGCCACACCGTCCTGCTCGGCCAGTGCCGCGACTTCCTGAGGCAAAACCAGATCCAGGGCGTCACGGGTGCCGACACGGCGGGGTCGGCCAAACTTGTCGCCGCGACGGGCGACCCGTCGCTGGGCGCGCTCGCCTCGGAACTGGCGGGCGAGATCTACGGGCTCGACATCATCGCGCGGCACATCGAGGACCAGCAGAACAACACCACGCGGTTTCTGATCATGTCGCGCGAGCCGAACCTGAATCGCCGCGGCGATGCCGGCATGATGACGACACTTGTCTTCCGCGTTCGCAACATCCCCGCCGCGCTCTACAAGGCGATGGGCGGCTTCGCCACGAACGGCGTCAACCTGACCAAGCTTGAAAGCTACATGGTGGACGGATCGTTCTCGGCGACGCAGTTCTACGCGGATATCGAAGGCCACCCCGACGACCGCAGCGTGCGTCTGGCGCTGGAAGAGCTTGACTACTTCACCACGCACATGAAGCTGCTCGGGGTCTATCCGGCCGATCAGCGGCGGCGCTGACCCTAGCGCGTCGGGGTCTGGCGCTTCTGTTCAAGCTGCCGGGCGAAGCCGTGGAAGCGCGCCTTGAAGCGGTTCGACAGCGACGCCTTCGCCAGCTTGAGCGACTGCAGCATCAGCCGCGCCGTCAGGCTGCGGGGCTTGACGTCAAGATCGACGCGAAGGCGCGTGCGCCGCGGGGACAGTTCGGTCAGGTCAAGCACCATCCGCCCCTCGAACCCGCCGATCCGGCCGAGGGTGGACAAGCCCCTGGGCGGGTCCCAGGTCTCGATCCCGGTCGACAGCTCGCGGTCGCGGCCGCGGTGGCGGAACCGCACGGTCCAGCGCCGCCCCAACCCGGGCGACGAAAGGTCCCCGCCGCGCTCCACCTCGGCCCCGCGCCGCAGCGCCTCGCGCTCGATCCGCTCGAAGTCGGTCAGCGCCGCGAAAACCTCGGCGATGGGAACCTCGATGTCTTCCCGCGTTGTGAACCGCATGCCCTAATCCCTCAGTCCAGGTCGTCAGCCAGCCAGCGCTCAAGCAGGAAGCGCGCGATCGACCCTGGCCGTGCCGGCTTGAGCCTCGGGTGCCGGCCATGAAGCGCCTCGAGCACTTCTTCCCTGCTGGCCCAGAGCGCGTCTTCCAGTTCCTCCGGGTCCAGCACTATGTCGCGCGTCAGCGCTTCGGCACGCAGGCCGAACATCAGCGACGACGGGAACGGCCAGGGCTGCGAGGCGAGGTAGCCGACGCGGCCCAGCCGGATGCCCGCCTCCTCGGCCACCTCGCGGCGCGCGGCGGCTTCGATCGTCTCGCCCGGCTCGACGAAGCCCGCGAGCAGCGAATACATCCCTTCGGGCCAGAAGGCAGACCGGCCCAGCAGCACGTCGTCTCCCCGCGTCACCAGCACGATGACCACCGGATCGGTGCGCGGGAAGTGGTTGGCGCCGCAGGCCGGGCAATCGCGCTGCCAGCCTGCCTTGCCGGGGAGGGTCCGTTCGCCGCACCGGGCACAGAAGCCGTGGGTCGCGTGCCAGCCCGTCAGCGCGCGCGCCGTCGCCACGAGTTCGGCGTCGCGCCGGGTAAGGCGCGCCATCAGTCCCCGCAGTTCGGCAAAGCGCTGGTCGGGCGCAAGCGACGGATGCCGCTGTTCGGACGGGTCGAAGAAGGCGCCGAGGGTTTCGGGGTCCTCGTCGGGCTCCCAGGGCGAGATATCGAGTGCAAAGCGCGCCGCGCCGTCGTCCAGCCCGAGGAAGATCGGTGCCTCGCGCGCCTCGGCGACGATGGGATGGTCAAGCGCCAGCCAGCCCGCACCCTCGCCGGCGAAGAGCGGCTTGCCCCGCCAGACCGGCAGCAGGCGGGCCTCGGCCGAGGCGGAGTGGCGCGCCATCTCGTCCGGCTTCCCTCGGAGCACCGCCGCCCTGTCCAGGCCCGAGCCCCCGAACGTCACCGTCTCTGCGTCGCGCATGTCTGCCTTCCTGCCCCGGAACGGACCCTGACATGCGCGGCGCCAAGGCGCAATCGGTGCGGGCGTTGCCCTTGCGCGACAGCGGCCCGCGGCGCGAAGGCACAACCGCCGGTCGTCTGGTGCCGCCTCGATCTGCGACTTAGTGTTGAGTTGTTCCGGTGGTATCCTTCTTTGGCAGAACACTGACAGCGGAGGTCACCATGGACAGCAGGACGAAACACACGGTCGGGCGGCGGGCCTTCCTCGCCGGAGGTCTGGCGGGGGCATCCTTGATCGCACTGCATCCCTTCTCGGCCCGAGCACAGGCGGGCCAGGCGCACCTGCGCATCATGGAAACCACCGACCTGCACGTGCACGTCTTCCCCTACGACTACTATGCCGACCGGCCGGTGGACACTGTCGGCCTGTCGCGCACGGCGGCCATCGTCAGGGCGATCCGCGCCGAGGCGACGAACTCGATGCTGGTCGACAACGGCGACTTCCTGCAAGGCAACCCGATGGGCGACTATATCGCCTACGAACGGGGCATGAAGGACGGCGACATGCACCCCGTCATCACCGCGATGAACACGGTCGGCTTCGACGCATCGACCCTTGGCAACCACGAGTTCAACTACGGGCTCGACTTCCTGATGAAATCGCTGGCCGGGGCGCAGTTCCCGGTGATCTCGGCCAACATCGCCAAGACGCTTGGTGCCGATCCGACGAAGGACGAGACGCTGGTGCCGCCCTACGTCATCCTGGACCGCACGCTGACCGACGGTGCGGGGGAAACCCATCCGATCCGCATCGGCCTGATCGGTTTCGTCCCGCCCCAGATCATGACGTGGGACCGGCGCCACCTCGAGGGCAACGTCAGCGTCCGCGACATCGTGGCGACGGCGCGCGCCTTCGTTCCGCAGATGAAGGAGGAGGGCGCCGACATCATCGTGGCGCTCAGCCACTCCGGCATCGGCCCGGCCGCCTGGACGGAAGGCATGGAGAACGCCAGCGTTCCGCTGGCGATGGTCGAGGGGATCGACGCCCTGATGACCGGGCACCACCACCTCGTCTTTCCCGGCGACGCCTTTGGGCGGCTTCTGGGGCTCGCACCTCGGCATGGTCGACCTGCTGCTGGAGCGCGAGGGCGGCCAGTGGCGCATCGTCGGCCACACCGCCGAGGCGCGGCCGATCTCGCAGCGCAACGAAGACCGGTCGGTCACCGCGCTGGTCGAGGACGTGCCCGAAGTGCTGGCCTCGGTCCAGGACGTGCACGATGCGACGCTGGCCTACGTCCGCCGCGCGGTCGGCAAGACCTCGGCGCCCTTGCACAGCTACTTCGCTCTGGTGGCCGACGACCCCTCGGTCCAGATCGTGAGCCAGGCGCAGACCTGGTACATCGCCGAAATGCTGAAGGGGACCGAGCACGAAGGGCTGCCGATCCTGTCGGCGGCGGCGCCCTTCAAGTCGGGCGGCCGCGGCGGGCCGGACTACTACACCGACGTGCCCGCGGGAGATGTCGCGATCAAGAACGTGGCCGACCTCTACCTCTACCCCAACACCGTGCGCGCGGTGAAGGTGACGGGCGCCCAG
>JALORM010000473.1 GCA_025458985.1 Paracoccaceae bacterium
CCGCCCCGCGCGGGCGAGCAGCTCAGCCTGTTCTGAAGTCGGCTGCGGCGCCGGAAACGGCGCCCGACCCGCGCCGCGGCCGTTGACGAGTCCGCTCGCCCTGCCGAACATGGCCGCGTCGCACGGTGCCGGGGTTCGCCATGATCGTCCTGAGGTCGCTCGTCCTGTCGTTCTCGGTCTTCTGGCGGCTTCTGATCGTCATGCCGGTGGTGATCCCCATCACCATGGTCGTAGCCTTCGCCTTCTCGCTGGTGTTCTTCCCACTGGCCAACCTCTTCGTGACCATCGCGCAGGTCTTCATCGGCATGATCGGGATGCGGGCGGGGATGCAGGCGCTGGGCGCGTGGAACCCGCCGTCGTTGGAGAAGCTGATCCTCACTTCGTTGAAGTGGGGCCTGTTGTGCTTCGTCCTCGGCCTGATGATCGGCATCGTGGCCGTTGTGACCGTCTTCGCGCTTGAAGGCGAGGGGGCGTGGCGGCAGCTCCAGTCCGCGCTTTTGGCCAACAGCGGCAACCTCTGGTGGACCCTCGCCACGTCAGGCACGCCGCTCGGATGGATCGTGGTCGGGACCATCGCGCTGATTTACGCGATCGGCGCGGCTCTGATGGTGCCGATGGCGGCCTCGGCCCATGCCGCGAGCGAGAAGGCGCAGCGGCTCGACGTCTTCTGGTCCTTGGGCGCTTCTTTTCCCGCCATGCTCGTCGTGCTGATCGGCTCGGCCGCCGTTGCGGCAGCCTGCGGGGCCTTGTTCTTGAGCCATGCGGTGGTCCAGGACGCGCTGATTGCTGCGGCGGCCTGGCTCGACGGCGCAAGTCCGGCGGCGGTGCCGGTCGACGCGATGCTGCGGATTGCCGCGCTCCTGCTGGTCGAGCTGTGGACCTACGCCTGGATCTTCGCGGCCGCCTCGCTGGCCTTCGTGAGGCGACGGGACGAGGCAGCGGCCGACAGCGCGGTGGTACCCGCGCCACCCGCAGCGGCTGCGTCAGGGTTTGCGGCAAGGGCTCCGGCAGGGCCTGAGACGCCCTCAGCCGTAGACGTTCGCGCGCTGCGCAAGAGCCGCGAGCAATCCTGAGGCGTCACCCGCGCCGGCGCCGCCGCTCGCGGCCCGGACCTGCCGCGTCGTCGCCTGTGCCGTCCGAGGCCGACGAGAACCCGCCGGTCGCGGCGGTGATCTGGTCGAGCGTCGGGCGCAGGCTCTTCGGATGGGTCTCGAGCGCGTGGCGCATCGCGCGCAGGTGCTCGGGCGTGGTGCCGCAGCAGCCGCCGATGATGCGGGCGCCCGCGTCGCGGGCCAGGACCGCATAGGCCGACATCAGCTCGGGCGTGCCGTCGTAGTGGATGTGGCCGTCGTGGAACTTCGGGATACCGGCATTGCCCTTGGCGACGATCGGCCGCTCGGTTCCTTCGGCCGCGAAGCCGAGCACGGTCCGCAGAAGGTCCGAGGCGCCGACGCCGCAGTTGGCGCCGAAGGCGAGCGGCGGATGGGGCAGCTTCTCCACCATCTTGACCATGGCGGCCGAGGTCAGGCCCATCATCGTGCGGCCGGCGGTGTCGAAGCTCATCGTGCCGACCCAGGGCATTCCGGCGCGGGCGGCGGCCTCGCCGGCGGCGCGATACTCCTCGGGCGCCGAGATCGTCTCGACCCAGAGCACGTCGGCGCCCCCTTCCTTCAGGCCCTCGGCCTGTTCGTGGAACATCTCGACCGCCGCGCCGTAGCTGAGCGGCCCCATCGGCTCCATGATCTCGCCCGTCGGTCCGACCGAGCCGGCCACCACGACCGTCCGTCCGGCGCGGTCGGCGACCTCGCGGCCGATCTCGGCTGCGACACGGTTCAGCTCGCGCACGCGTCCCTGGGCCCCGTGCAGCTTCAGGCGGCTGGCGTTGCCGCCGAAGGTATTGGTCAGGAACAGGTCGCTGCCGGCGTCGACGGCACCCTTGTAGAGCGCGCGGATGCGGTCGGGGTGGTCGACGTTCCAGAGTTCCGGCGGATCGCCCGCCGACAGGCCCATGTTAAAGAGCTGCGTCCCCGTGGCGCCGTCGGCCATGAGCCAGTCCGCGCCGGCCAGCAGCCGGGAAAGCGCATCGGTCGGGGCAGCGGTCATGGGTCGGTCCTGTCGCTTGCGGCCGCCGCGGCGCGGGCGGACCTTCGGCTGCGGTCAATGCCACGCGGGCCGGGGCGAGGCAATCGCAAAGACCCCATGATCATCATGAGGCCGGGGCCTTCGGCGCCTCTGCCGGCGCGGCGGCGGCGGGCAGCGGAGGCGGGGACGCCACGGCCCGGGCGAGATCGGCCGCGGCCAGCGCGAAGGCGACGGGCCCGGGCGCAGCGGCATAGAGCGTCTCGACCCGTGGTGCGAAAGCGCGCTTGAACTGGCCGAGACCCTCCGAGGCCGCCGCGGGTCTGAGCCACGCGGGCAGGCGGGCCAGCGCTGCCTCGACCCGGGGATGCGGCAGCGCGGCCAGCGACAGCCGGGGGCATCCGGACGCGCCCGCATCGGCGATGGCGCGGGCCAGCAGTGCGTGCATCGTGCCCTCGGGCGCCGAAGGCAGCGCGCGCATCAGGTCCAGCGTCCATTCCCGGCCGGCGCGGTGCAAGGTCAGGAAGGCGACGAGCCGTCCGGCCGTGCGGGCGAGGTAGACCTGCTGGGCGTCCACGTAGGCCGGCGCGTAGCGGCCCATTGTCAGCCCGCGCTCTCCGCCATGGGCCTCGGCCCAGGCGCGGGCGACGGCTGCCATCTCTGACCGGGGCAGGGCGCTGCCCTCGGCGCCCCCGGCCTCGATCCGTAGGCCCGCGGCCTCGGCCTTGCGCAGCTTGCGGCGAAGCTGGCGTCGGGCCGGCAGGTCCGTGTCGAAGGCGGCCGGGGCAAGCCACAGCTCGTGCGCGACGGGCAGGACCGTCCAGCCGGCGGCCCGCGCTTCGGCCGCGGCGCGGCCGCAGGTCTTGTAGAGCATCGCCACGCGGCCCTCGGCGCGGGCCGCGGCGACAAGGGCGCGGCGGATGCCGCCGGGCGTGGCATCCCCCAGCGGGTCACCCACGGCCACCATCGCCTGCCCGGTGCCGAGCACCACCGCCCCCCCGCGGCCGGCAGCAAGCAGCCGCGCCTCGCCCTGGCGCAGGAGGCCCGCCTCGGCCCGCCGAGCGCTGGCCAGAAGCCGCGCGCTGTCGGCTTCAGGCGGCGCGCCAGGCCCGCCGGTCGACGCGGCCCACCGGATGCCTCGCCCCGACCCCAGCCCCGGCCCGCGCGCCAGCAGCGCCAGCGCCAGAAGGGCGGGCAGCGCGTAATAGACGGCCCGCCAGGCCAGGACGCCCGCCAGCAGAGCCTCGGGCGCGGCCTCGGGAAGCGCAGCCAGCAGCACGAGTTCGAACGCGCCCATGCCGCCCGGCGCGCCCGAGACCATGCCCGCGCCGAAGGCCAGCAGGAACGCCGGGATCAGGGCCGGCAGGGTCAGCCCGGCCGCCTCGGGCATGACGGCCCAGAGGCAGAGCCCGGCCGCCAGGGTGTCGACTGCCGCAAGGCCGGTCAGGCGCCCCAGAAGCGGTACCGGCGGCAGCGACAGGCGCCGGCCGAAAAGCGCGACCCGGGGCGTCAGCACCGCGACGGCAAGGATGGCGGGCAGCGCGACCAGAAGCGCCCAGGCCGGCGCGACCAGCGGCGCAAGCGCCGGCGGCGCGGCCAGCGCCAGCGCCAGCGCCGCGACGATGGCCCAGCCGGCCAGGAACAGCGCCGTCACCGCCAGCGTGACGCGCACCGCCCCGGCAAGGCCCAGCCCCGGCAGCATCCTGAGCCGCACGAGGGCTCCGGTCAGAAGCCCCAGGCCGGTGGTCTGGCCGATGGCGATGGCGATCAGGCCGGCGCGTCCGGCCTCGGCCGCGCCCCGCCCGGTGCCGAGCCAGCCGTGCACCAGCGTGTCGTAGCGTCCGAGCGCCCAGAAGCTGAGCGTCGCGAACAGCAGCGCGCCGGCCCACTGGCCCGCCCCGAGCGCCGAAAGGGCGGTCGTGACCGCCGCCGGGTCCGCCTCGCTCACACGGTCCCAGAGGAGGGCAACCAGCAGCCAGCCCAGCGCCAGCGCCGGCAGCTGGCGCAGGATCAGGTCGCGTGCCCGTGGCGCGGGCAGGCCTGCCGCGGCGGCGCGCGGCGTCGGGGCGGCAGGCATGGGGCGAAGCTCCTCGCAGTCGGCAAGGCTGCGAGACTGCGCGCGCGCGGTTCACCCGAGGTTAAGCCCGCCCCGCGGGGCGCGACGTTTTGGATCGTACGGTGAACGGACCTCTAACCGGGCGGCCCGGGCCGGTCAGCCCCCGGTGGCCAGCTGCTGCTTGGCAAGCTTCAGCAGCTCGGCCCGCTTGGTGCGCACCGACTCTTCGGTGGCGCGGTCGC
>JALORM010000474.1 GCA_025458985.1 Paracoccaceae bacterium
GTCCTGGCGATCATCGGCGAATCGGGTTCGGGCAAGACGGTGACCGCGATGGCCGTCGCGCGGCTTCTGGCCGCCCCGCCGGCACGCACCCTCGGCGGGTCGGTGCGCCTTGGCGCCGTCGATGTCCTGGCGCTGGACGAGCGCGAGATGGAAGAGGTCCGCGGCCGGCGGATCGGGATGATCTTCCAGAACCCGCGCGCCTCGCTCGATCCGTCGTTCACCGTTGCCGCGCAGCTGACCGAGACCCTGCGCCGCCACGATCCCGCGCTCGATGCCGCCTCGGCGCGTCAGGCGGCGCGGCAGGCCATGCGCGATGTCGGCTTTCCCGATGCGGACCGGGTTCTGGAAAGCTACCCCCACCAGCTGTCGGGCGGCATGTGCCAACGCATCGCCCTGGCGATGGCGCTGGCCTGCAAGCCGGACGTGCTGATCGCGGACGAACCGACGACGGCGCTGGACGTCGGGGTCCAGGCGCGGATCCTGCTTCTGCTCAAGCGGCGCAACCGCGAGACCGGGCTGCCGATCGTCCTGATTACCCACGACATCGGCGTGGTCGCCGCGATGGCGACCCGCGTCCTCGTGATGTACGCCGGCCACGTGCAGGAGGAAGCCGCGGTCGCGGACCTGCTCGACCGGCCCCTGCACCCCTATACCCGCGCGCTGATCGGCGCGATCCCGGACCCGGACGCGCCGCCCGGCGACCGCAGCTACATCGAGGGCGAGCCGCCCGACCTTGCCGATCCGATGCCGGGATGCCGCTTTGCGCCCCGCTGCGCGCTGGCCGAGGCGCGGTGCCACCGCGACCTGCCGGCCCTGCGCGAGGCCGGGCCGGGCCGCTTCGTCCGCTGTCACCTGGCCTGAAGCGCGGATGGAGACGCTTGTCGAGATCCGCGGCCTGACCAAGACCTTCCGGGGCAAGCGCCGCGGCCTGTTCGCGCGCCCGGGGCGCCCGACGGTCGCGGTGGACGCGGTGAGCCTCGACATCCGCCGGGGCGAGATCCTCGGCTGCGTGGGCGGCTCGGGCTCCGGCAAGTCGACGCTCGGCCGACTGATCCTGCGGCTGATCGAGGCGGACGCCGGGACGATCCGCTACGGTGGGCGCGACCTGCGGGCGCTGTCGCCAAGGGACCTGCACGCGCACCGGCGCCGCGCGCAGATCGTGTTCCAGGACCCGCTGCAGTCGCTCAATCCCCGCCGCACCGTGGCCGAGAACGTGGCGCGCCCGCTTCTGAACTTCGGCATGGCCTCGGCCGCCGCCGCCCGGCGGGTGGACGAGCTGTTCGAGATGGTCGGGCTCCGCTACCCCCACGAGTTCTCGGGCGGCCAGTGCCAGCGGATCGCGATCGCCCGCGCGCTGGCGCTGGAGCCCGAGTTCCTGTTCCTCGACGAACCGGTCTCGGCGCTGGACGTGTCGGTGCAGGCGCAGATCCTCAACCTGCTCAAGCGGCTGCAGACCCGGTTGGGGCTGACCTACCTCTTCGTGTCGCACGACCTGAAGATCGTCCGGCAGTTCTGCGACCGGACGATGGTGATGTATCGCGGCAAGCACCTGGAAACCGGGTCGAGCGACGCCGTCTACCGAACGCCGCTGCACCCGTTCACCCAGGATTTCCTCGGCACCGTGCTGCACCTGAGGCGCGACGACGCCTGGGAACGCGCGGCCGAGCGCGCCGAGGACCTCGAGGACGAGGCGCCGGCGATGGAGGGCGCGCATTGCCCCTATGCCGCGACCTGCACCCGGCGGATCGACCGATGCACGCAGGCCGAACCGGCGCTTCGGCCCCTGGCCGGTGGCCGGGCCGTGGCCTGCTTCCTTCACGACCCCCCGGCGGTGTCCGGGCCCGGCCCCAACCAGAAACCAACCCCAGCAGGAGCATTCGCATGACCCGGACTTCCTTGCGCAGACTGTTCTGCGGAACCGCCCTTGGCGTCGCCCTTGCGGCCGCGATGCCGGGCTTCGCCGAGACGACGCTTGTCGTTGCCGTCGAGGCCGACTTCAGCCGGATGGACCCCGCGGCCTCGCGGACCTGGAACACCTTCAAGGTGGTCCGCCACATCTTCGAGGGCTTCGTCGAGGAAGACCTGACCAAGGGCGGCGACGCCGTGCCCGAGATCGTGCCGGCGCTGGCCGAACGCTGGGAGGTATCCGAGGACGGCAAGTCCTACACGTTCTTCCTGCGCCAGGGCGTCACCTTCCACGACGGCACGCCGTGGAACGCCGAGGCCGCGAAGTTCAACCTCGACCGGATGACGAACCCCGACTTCGAGTATTTCGTCCCCACCGCCCCCGGCCTGCTCAGCTGGGTCTTCATGGACCTTGCGGGCTACGAGGTCGTCGACGAATACACCTTCCGCATCGACCTAACGCAGCCCAACGGCGAGTTCCTGCGCCGCCTGTCCGCCGGCGGATCGGGAGCGCCGCGCATGGTCTCGCCCGAGGCGGTGAAGACCTTCGGCAATGACGGCATCGAGAACAACCCTATCGGCACCGGCCCCTTCAGGTTCGTCGAGCGCGTCGTGGGCGACAGGGTGGTGATCGCCCGCAACGAGGCCTACTGGAACCCCGACCGGATGCCGAAGGCCGACACGATCGTGCTGCGCGGCATCCCCGAGGTCTCGACGCGGGAACTCGCGCTGCTGTCCGGCGAGGTCGACATCATCGGCACGCCGTCGCCGGATTCAATCGAAATGCTGCAGGCGCAGGGCAACAAGATCGTCACCGGCCAGTCGCCGATGTTCTACGTTCTGTGGATCAACCTGAAGGACCCGCACTTCAGCGACGTGCGCGTGCGCCGGGCGGTCTGCATGGCCATCAACCGCGAGGACATGGCCAGGTTCCAGCGCAAGGGCTTTGCGGTGCCGACCTGGGGCATCCTGAACCCCGGCGGCCCGGGCTACGACCCCGCCTTCCGCGACTGCGACTACGACCCCGAAGGCGCCAAGGCCCTGCTGGCGGAAGCCGGCTACCCGGACGGGTTCGAGACGCGCATGGACTGGACCTTCGGCGGCGGCTCGGACGTGAACACCAAGGGCGACGCGGAATGGCTCCAGCGCGATCTGGAACAGATCGGCATCCGCGCCAGCATCGAGATGTTCGACAACAACACCTTCTGGGACATGATGACCGCCGGCATGCGCGAGGGGACGGGCCTCACCTCGGCTTCGTGGGGCGAAAGCACCTTCGCCTGGCTCGACCAGGTGGTGACGACCTCGGCGCTGCCCACCAACTGCTGCAACTCGGGCTACTACGAGAACCCGGCGATCGACCAGCTTCTGTCCGAGGCCCGCGCCAGCGCGACGCAGGAGGCGCTGGACGCCAAGCTGCAGGAGGTGCGCGACATCGTCGCCGAGGACATGGCGCTGACCAGCTACTACGCGGCGAACTCGGTCTATGCGACGGGCCCGACCGTCACCGGCTTCGTCCTGGCGCCGCAGCACTGGATCGACCTGACCGGCGTCACCAAGGAATGACCGTCAGCGAAAGTGGCCCGATGAACCTGTTCCTCTTTGCCCTCGGGCGTCTGGTCGCCGCCGTCCCGGTCCTGATCGGGGTGACGGTCGTGGTGTTCCTGTCGGTCCAGCTGGTGCCCGGGGACATCGCCCTGTCGATCCTTGGCCGCATGGCGACGCAGGAGCAGCTTGACGCCCTGCGCGAAAGCATGGGGCTGGATCAGCCGCTGGTGGTCCAGTACGGGCGCTGGTTCCTGGCCCTGCTGCAG
>JALORM010000053.1 GCA_025458985.1 Paracoccaceae bacterium
CGGCATCCCCTCGATCGGCAGTTCCAGCGTGTCCATCTCCTCGGCCAGCGGGATGCCCGCCCAGTCGAGGATCGGCGCGCCCATGTTGACCGAGGTCAGCCCGTCGCCCGCGTTCTCGGCGGCCAGAACCCCCCGCTCGGTCCGGATCGTCAGGCGGGCCTTGCCGGTGCGCAGGATCTCGCGCCGGGCGATGCAGCGGGTGGCGTTGCCGCAGGTCGACGAGGGCGAGCCGTCGGCGTTGAGGAAGCTCAGCCGCAGGTCGGCATCGGGATCGGCGTCGATCAGGGCGAGCTGGTCGAAGCCCACGCCCCGGTGCCGGTCGGCCAGCGCGCGCGCAAGCCCCGCAGTAACCTCGGCCGTCATCGCGGCGGGATGCTCCCGCCGGTCGATCACGACGAAGTCGTTGCCGAGCCCGTGCATCTTCATGAACGGCAGGCCGGAGGGGGCGGTCTTGCGCATGGCGCGGCATATACGCGCCTTCGGCACGCGAATCCAGCGCCGCAGGCTGCCCGCGGGAGCCGATCAGCGGCCTCGCCTTGCCGGGCGGCCCGTGCTATCGGCCTTGCCGACGGCAACGCGCAGGACCGCTGAGGGCATGGCCCCGACGACCCCCATCCTTTCCATCGTGATCCCGATGAAGAACGAGGCCGAGAACGCCGCGGCGCTTCTGGCCGAGATCGCCGCGGCGGGCGCGGGGCTGCCGGACTACGAGGTGATCGCCGTCGACGACGGATCGGACGACGGCACTGCCGCGGTGCTGGCGGGCGTGGCGGCCCATGACACGCGGCTGCGCGTCCTGCGGCACCCGCGCTCGGCCGGCCAATCGGCGGCCGTGCATTCCGGCGTGCTGGCGGCGCGGGGGCGGCTCGTCGCCACGCTGGACGGCGACGGGCAGAACCCGCCCGCCGAACTGCCCGGGCTGGTGGCGCCGCTGCTGGAGGACGCCGCGGGGCGCATCGGCCTTGTCGCCGGGCAGCGCGTCCGCCGGCAGGACACGCTGTCCAAGCGGCTGGGGTCGCGGCTGGCGAACGGGCTGCGGGCATGGCTTCTGAAGGACGGCACGCGCGACACCGGCTGCGGGCTGAAGGCGTTCCGGCGCGAGGCGTTCCTCAGGCTGCCCTACTTCGATCACATGCACCGCTACCTGCCCGCCCTGTTCCGCCGCGACGGGTGGCAGGTGGCGCTGGTCGACGTGTCGCACCGCCCGCGGGGCGCGGGGCGGTCGAACTACACCAACCTGCACCGCGCGCTGGTCGGCATCCACGACCTGATCGGGGTGGCCTGGCTGATCCGCCGCCGCAAGAAGGCCGCGGCGGTCGAGGCCGCGGACACGAAAGAGGCCTGACATGGCGCAGTCGATCTTCACCTGGCTGAACGTCACCGACTGGTACGAATTCTGGTGGGTGGTCATCGGGCTGGGCGGCCAGCTTCTGTTCACGGCGCGCTTCCTGATCCAGTGGATCGCGTCGGAGAAGGCGCGCAAGTCGGTGGTGCCGCTGGCGTTCTGGTATTTCTCGCTGGGCGGCGGGCTGATCCTGTTCGCCTATGCCGTGCACCGGCACGATCCGGTGTTCATCCTCGGCCAGTCGCTGGGGGTCTTCATCTATTCCCGCAACCTGTGGCTCATCCATGCCGAGCGGCGCGGCGATGCGGCCTGAGCGCCCCTGGCCGGCCGGGAAGGGGGGCCGTCTGCCCCCCGTCGCCTGGCGGCGACTCCCCCCGACGGTATTTCCGACAAAAGGAAGGGGCGGGGAGTTGCCTAAATGACTTCGGACGCGCGCGGCTGGATCGGCCCGGCGCTGGCGGTCGTGGCGGCGGTCACGGCGTTCCGGGTCGCGCTTCTGGCGCTGTCGGAGGCGGACCTCTTCGTGGACGAGGCGCAGTACTGGCTCTGGGGGCAGGAGCTGGCCTGGGGCTACTACTCCAAGCCGCCGCTGATCGCCTGGGTGATCCGCGCCTCGACCGGGCTTGCCGGATCGGACGCCGCGTTCTGGATACGTCTGCCGGCACCGCTGTTCCATGCGGCGACCGCGTTGATCCTCGGCGCCATAGCGGCGCGGCTGGCGGGGCCGCGGGTCGCCTTGGCCGTGGCGGCGGCGTGGTCGACGCTGCCGATGGTGGCGGTGGGGAGCCTGCTGATCTCGACCGACACGGTCATGTTCCCGTTCCTCGCCGCGGCGCTGGCGGGATACCTCGCGCTTCTTTCTGCGCCGTCGGGCCGGCCGGCCGTGGCCCTCCTGACGGGGCTGGCCATGGGCGCGGCGTTCCTCGCGAAGTACGCGGCTGTCTTCCCGCTGGGTCTGGCTGCCGTCGCGGCGCTGCACCCGGCCGCGAGGCCGCGGTTGCGCGACGGTGTACTGGTCCTTCTGGGGTTCGCCGCGCTTGCCACGCCGAACCTGATCTGGAACGCGACCAACGGGATGGCCACCCTGTCGCATACCGTCGACAACACCGGCTGGCGCGGCGGGATCGCGGCCGATCCCGCGGCGATGCTGCGGTTTCTGGGCGAGCAGTTCCTGGTTTTCGGGCCCATCCTCCTTCCGGCCCTTGCAGCGGCCGCCCTTGCCCGGCGCGTGCCGCGCCACGCGGGCGTTCTGGCGCTGCTGTCGCTGCCCATCGTGGCGCTGATCGCGGGCCAGGCGCTGATCTCGGGGGCCAATGCCAACTGGGCCGCCTCGGCCTATGTCGCGGGGACGATCCTTGCGGTCGCCTGGCTGGCCGGCCGGCCGCGCTGGCTTGCGGCCTCGTTCGCTGTGAACGGCCTGATCGCGCTTGCGCTGCCGCTTGCCGCGACACGGGCCGAGACGCTGCGGCTGGGCGACCGGCTGCTGCTGCAGCGCTACGTCGGGCTTGACGAACTGTCGCGGGCTATTCTGGCGGTGGCCGAGACCGAAGGCGCGGCGGCTGTCGCGGCCAACGAGCGCGCGGTGCTGGCCGACCTGTTCCATTCCGGGCGCGACGGGGTTCTGCCCATCCGCGCCTGGCCGCTCCCGGGCGCGCCGAGGAACCATTACGAGCAGCGGCATCCCTACCTTGGCGACGCAGGCGGGCCGGTGCTTGCGGTCAGCCGGGGCGCTGCGCAACCGCCGTGCGAGGCGCTGCGATCGGGGCGCATCGAGCCCGGACCGGGGGCCTACGGCGCGACGCCCTTCACCTGGTGGCTGGTGCCGCCTGACTGCTGGAGCCGGCCGTGAAGGACGGACGTGCTGCCGTCCTTCTGGGCGCGGCCTTCGCCGCGGCGCTGGCCCTCTTCCGTGGCTGGCCCGACGTCGACCTGGCAGCATCGGCCCCCTTCCACGACGCCGTCTTGGGAACCTGGGCCGGCGCGAGCCCACCTGCGGAGGCGCTGCGCGAGGCATTGTGGACCTCGACCGAAGTTGCCGCGGCGGTCTTCGCGCTTGCGCTGCTGGTGTCGCTGGCCCGACGCGGGCGGGCGGCCGTGCCGGCGCGGGTCTGGGGCTTCGGGCTCGCGGCGCTGGCGCTGGGCCCCGGGCTTCTGGTGAACGGCCTTCTCAAGGCACAGTGGCATCGTCCGCGGCCGCGAACCGTCGCAGAGTTCGGCGGAGAAGCGGACTTCACCCCGGCGTGGCAGGTCGCGGGGGATTGCGCGCGGAACTGTTCCTTCGTGTCGGGCGAGGCGGCAGCCATTCTGACGCTGGCGCTGGTGCTCTGGCTGATCGGAGGGCGGCGCCTGTCCGGCGCGGCGCGCCCGATTGCCGCCCTGGTGCTGGTGGCCGCGGTGCTGGCCGCAAGCGGGCTCAGGCTGGCGGCCGGCGGGCACTTCCTGTCGGACGTGATCTTTGCCTGGCTTCTCTGCGGGACGCTGACGCTGGCGCTCTGGCGGGTGACCGGTGCCGACCGCGCGGCGGCGCACGTCACGCCGGCCGACATTCGCGCCGACCTCACCGCGCCTTTCGCCGCGGCATTCCGCGCAATCCGCGGGTTGCGAGGGAACCGGCCGCGGCCGAAATAGCCCCTTGACCCGCCCGGCGCCCCCGCTTAGACGGACGCCCGCGAGGGCCCGTAGCTCAGTTGGTTAGAGCGGCTGACTTTTAATCAGTAGGTCATAGGTTCGAATCCTATCGGGCTCACCATCGCATCCCCTGCGCGGCGCGTCAGACGGTGCCTCCGGTTGCGGCGCGTTGTCTCTTCCACCCCGGATACGGTGTTCTTCCTGCCGGTCGTGATCGCCGCCGCGAGGGCATCGCCCCGCGGGTCGACGAAACGCGGACAGGCAGGATGCAAGCACGACGCACGGCTTTCTAGCCGGCGAGCAGCATCCGGCCGCCATCGTCCTTCGCTCCGGTACGGGTGTGCCGGGTGCGGGGCGGCGGATCGGTCGCGTCCTGCGGCGGATTGGCCGCGGCCCGATCGTCCCCCATTGCGCGGGCCAGCAGCTGGCGGATGGCCTCGGCATCGCCTTCGGCAAGGGCGTGACGCCCGGCTTCGAGGACGGCGTCCAGCTGGCGCGGCTGCTGCGACACGGGGCGGGTGGTCAGGATCGCGGGATGCAGATCGCCTGGCACGGCACCCTGGCGCACATCTTCCTCATGAAGGCGTTCGCCGGGCCGCAACCCGGTCGTCACGATCTCGATCCCGCGTCCGCCGGAGCCAGGGGCGCGGACCCGGTTGCCGCTGGCACGGATCATCCGCCGGGCAAGGTCGCCTATGGCGACGGGCGTCCCCATGTCGAGCACGAAGGTCTCGCCTCCCTGCGCGTGGGCACCTGCGACGAGCACCAGCCGGACCGCGTCGGTGACAGACATGAAGTAGCGCGTCGCTGCGGGATCGGTCACCGTCACCGGCCCGCCGGCGGCGATCTGCGCCTGGAACAGCGGGACCACCGACCCCGACGACCCGAGCACATTGCCGAAGCGCACCGCAGCAAAGCGCGTCGGCCCGCCGGCCGCAGCTTCGCGCGCGACGACCTGTTCGGCGAGGCGCTTGGTCGCGCCCATGACGTTCGTCGGATTCACGGCCTTGTCGGTCGAGATCAGGACGAAGCGCCCCACGCCCGCGGCGCGCGATTCGCGCGCGAGCGTCTCCGTCCCGAGGACGTTGTTGGCAAATCCGGCCAGCGGATTGCCCTCGACCAGGGGCACGTGCTTGTAGGCGGCGGCGTGGAGGACCACATCCACCCGTTCCCGCACCAGCACGCGGCTGACCAGCGGCGCGTCGGCCACCGACCCGAGGATCGGGACAATCTCGACACCGCGAGCTTCGAGCATGGTGCGAAGGTCTCGGTCGATGGCGAAAAGAGCAGGCTCGGACAGGTCGAACAGGACAAGCCGCCGCGGATCGCAGGCAAGGATCTGGCGGCAGAGTTCGGACCCGATGGACCCGCCGGCACCGCTGACGAGAACGCTGCGCCCGGCATAGCCCAGGGCAAGGCGCATCGCGCTGACCGCGATCGGCGGGCGGCCAGACTGGCGCGAAGGGCGGGAAGCACGAGGCGCGCGGCGCATTGCGCCGCAAGTCCGGTCCACGGTCGCATGAGCCTCGGGTCCTCCTGCGGTCAGTTGCCGATGCGACCATCGGTACGGCCGAAACCCCAAGACTTGGTTACCGCCGTCTTGCGGCGGTCACTCGGCGTAATGCGCGCGGTACCAGTCGACGAACCGGCGGACGCCCTCCGCGACGCCGACCGAAGGGCTAAAGCCTGTCAGCTGCTTCAGCAGCGAAGTATCCGCCCAGGTCTGGGGCACGTCGCCGGGCTGCATCGGCAGGAGGCGCCTTTCGGCCTGCCGGCCCAGCGCCGCCTCGACTGCGGCGATGAAGTCGCCGAGCGCCACGGGCTCCGAAGCGCCGATGTTCACCACCCGCCACGGCGCGGCCGGCGACAGGCTGTCGCCCTCGACGGCCTCGCCGCGGGCGTCTGGCGCAGGCGGCGGCAGGTCGATCAGCCGGACGATCCCCTCGATCAGGTCGTCGACATAGGTGAAGTCGCGCCGCATCTGACCGTGGTTGTAGACCTCGATCGGCTCGCCCGCGAGGATCGCCCGGGTGAAGCGGAACAGCGCCATGTCCGGCCGGCCCCAGGGGCCGTAGACGGTGAAGAAGCGGAACATCGTCACCGGCAGGCCGTGGAGGTGCGCGTAGGCATGGGCCATCGCCTCGTTTGCCTTCTTCGTCGCGGCGTAGAACGACAGCGGCCAGTCGGCGCGGTCCGTTTCGGCATAGGGCAGGTCCCCGTTGGCGCCATAGACCGACGAGGTCGAGGCCATCAGGAGGTGCCGGGGCGGGTGCAAGGCGGCGGCGTCCAGAAGCTCGAACGTGCCGGCAAGGTTCGCCTCGACATAGCTGCGCGGCGCCTGAAGCGAATAGCGCACCCCCGCCTGCGCGGCCAGGTGGACGACGACATCGGGCCGATCGGCCATCAGGCCGGCCATGCGGCCGGGGTCCTCCAGCCGCCCGATCTCGGCCCGGAAGCCGGGCGATTGCAGCAGCATCGCGTGGCGTCGTTCCTTCAGGCGGACGTCGTAGTAGGGCGTCATCGCGTCCAGCCCGACGACACGCCAGCCGTCGTCCAGAAGGCGACGGCACAGGTGATAGCCGATGAATCCGGCCGACCCGGTGACGAGCGCGGTTCTGCTGCCTTCGGTCACGGCCTCAGCGCCGGATCAGCGTGTCGCCGAGCGACAGGGCGGGGGCAAGCTCCACCCGTTCCTCGGCGCGCTCGCGGCCCTCGGCCGCGGCCTTCGCGATCAGCTCGGCCGCCTTGCGGCCGATTTCACGGCGGCGGGCGTCCATCGTTGCCAGCCGCATCGGCAGACCGTCGAGAAGCTCGACGTCGTTGAAGCCCGCAAGACCGACCTTGCCGGGTACGTCGATACCCTTCTCGAGGCAGTAGAGCAGCCCGCCCGCGCCGATCATGTCGTTCGAGTAGTAGAGGAAATCGAGGTTCGGCGAACGCGCCAGCAGCGCCTCGGTCAGCTGGCGGCCCTTGGCGAGCCCCGATCCGCCCTCGTAGAACTCGTGATCTGCGATCTCGATCCCGGCCTTTGCCAGGACTTCGGTGAAGCCCTCGAACCGCTTCCGAGCGCGATGGTCCAGCGGCATCTTGGTGCCGAGGAAGGCGATCCGGCGGTAGCCCTGTTCCACGATGGCCTTGGCCATCTCGCGCCCCGCCCGGCGGTGCGAGATGCCGACCACGGCATCGACCGGCTCGCCATCTGTATCCATGATCTCGACGACCGGGACGCCGGCATTGGCCAGCATCGCCCGCGCCGGGGCGGTGTGTTCGAGCCCCGCGATGATCACGCCCGACGGTCGCCACGAGAGCATCTCGTAGAGAACCTCCTCCTCGCGTTCGGGGAGGTAGTTGGTGAACCCGATCACGGGCTGGAGGCCGGTGCCTTCCAGGACTTCCGAGATGCCCATCAGGACCTCGGGAAACACCAGGTTCGACACCGAGGGGATGATGACGCCGACCAGGTTCACGCGGCTGGACGCCAGTGCCCCGGCGATCTTGTTGGGCACGTAGCCAAGCCGCTTGGCGGCGGCCAGCACGCGGTCGCGCGTCGCCTCGCTCACGTCGCCGCGGTTGCGCAGGACGCGGCTGACCGTCATCTCGCTGACGCCCGAGGCCTCGGAAACGTCGCGCAGCGTCAGCGGGCGGCGCTGGGTCGGGCGGGGAGAGGCAGCCAAATCGCGGGGTTCCCTGGGGCCTGTTTCCCGACCTTGTTAGCGCCAAACCAGCCAGTCTCCAAGACGCCCGTCCCGCGCGCATCCGCGGAGCCTCCGCGCAGCGGCTGCGCGGCTTGCATCGCAAGGCGTTTGCGGCGACAAGGCTGGGCAGCGGCCCCGTAGCTCAGGGGATAGAGCGACCGCCTCCTAAGCGGTAGGTCTCAGGTTCGAATCCTGACGGGGCCGCCACCGTCCCGCCCTGCGTCTAGGGTCGACGTCCCGCCCAGCTGCGCAGCCGCAACTGCGCCCAGCGCCGGAGCCGGACGAGCGAGGACGACACCCACGGACGCAGGCGCGGCAGGTCCAGCGACAGCAGCAGAAGCCCGAGCGGGATCATCCAGAACCCGAGGACCGGCAGAAACCCGAGGAAACCGCCGGCGACAAGCATCAGCGCGACCGGAATGCGCACGTAGCGCAGGCGCCCGTCGACCACCGAGCGCAGCGATGACCGCGCCACGGGCAGGCGGCGCTCCAGCGCGTCGATCTGCCGGCGCAGGCGGCGCAGGTGGCGGTCTCGGGGCGTTTCAGTCTGCGGGTTCACGGTCATCGTCGGGATGTGGGGGGCGCCGGCACTCGGCGCAATGGCCGCGGTGCGCAGGGCTTCAGACCATGCGGATCGCGGTCTTGTCGACGGACAGCATGTAGCCCTTGCGCGCGATGTTCTTGACCAGAAGCTCGCTGACGATCTGGTTGCCCAGCATGTCGCGCAGCCGCTTGATGCGCGTGGCGCCCGCGGCCTCGTCGCAGTCGGCGGCGTTGCGGCCCGAGATCACCGCCTCGATCTCGGCACCCGACAGGACGTCGTCGTCCATCCGGGCCTCGGCCAGGACCGAGATCGTCTCGATCGCCGCCTCGGTCAGCTTGAACTCCATGTCGTTCAGCCAGACGCTGTTCTCTTCCCGGCTGATCAGCAGCGTCCGCACCTGGATGCCGGCGCGCTCGATCTCGTTCATGCGGCGGTTCAGCCCGACGATGGTGACAAGGAACACCAGCGAGGCGATGAGCAGCGCGGTGGAGAACAGCAGCAGGATGAAGATCACGAAGCGGTAGCTCTGCAGCACCTCGGAGAACGAGGTGCCGGACTGCGCGAGGATCTCGAGCAGCTTGATCTCGGCGTTCGACGTCAGGTTCTCGTTCTCGACGAAGATGCGTTCCACCCGGGCGTTGAACGCGTTGGCATCGGGGAGCTTGGCAAACAGCACAAGCGCCGCAGCGGCCAGGATCGCGACGATCGCGGCGATCCCGGCCAGAACCACGCGGTTGCCGGTCTGGCGGATGCTGGCGGGAAGGCGGTCCGCCGTCGGTTCGGGCAGGGCGTCGTCGGCCAAAGTCGGGGCTCCGTTCGATCGGACCATGGTCGCGGGGGGCGTGCGGCGCGTCAAGCGGCCGGGATCAGTAACGCAGGAAGTAGGCGCCCGCGCTGTCGCGGCGGCTGTCGAGCCCGTCGTCGCCGAAGACCGACATCACCTGCAGAAGTTCCCATCCGTCGCGGGCGATGCGCCGCGCGATCTCGGGGCCTGCCGCCTCGCGCGAGCAGTCGCTGTCGGAAAGCTCCGCCACGCCGTAGTGAAGCTGCAGCGGTCCTTCCCGCTTGGCCTTGTAGTCGGCAAAGCAGGCCGCCCCGGCCGGGGCGGCAAGCCCGAGGGCAAGCGGTATCGCAAGAAACAGGATGCGCGGTTTCATGTCGGCGAAAATGCGCCGATTGCCCGCGATATTCAATAACCCGCGCGGCTTGCGGCCGGCGTTATCCGATAGCCGCGGGGCGTTATTGCCTGTCTCGGGCTGCCACCCGCAGGAAAGGAACGGCACATGACCCGCAAGATGCTCATCGCCTCGCTGCTTGCCGCTGCAATGGCGCTTGCCCCCGCGGCCCCCGCGGTCGCCGAGCCGGGCGGAGAGGACTATGCCAAGATCCTGCTCGGGCTGCTTGCGGCGGGCGCCATCGCAAATGCGCTCAAGAACGAGCGCGACCGCGAGCGCGAGGCCGAACGCAGCCGCAACAGGCCGGAAGAATGGGATCGGGACTGGGACCGCAGCCATGGGCACGGCCGCCGCCAGCACGAAGGCCGCTTCGTCCTTCCCGCGCGCTGCGAGTTCGAGGTGCGCACCCGCAGCGGCTGGACCGACGTGCTTGGCAGGGCGTGCCTCGACCGCGAAGGGGTGCGCGTGTCGCGCCTGCCCGACGAGTGCGCCTTCGAGGTGCGGACCGAGCGCGGCCGCCGGGCCGTCTATGGCGAGCGGTGCCTGCGCGACTACGGATTCCGGGTTGAGGCGGGGCGGCGCTAGACAGGCGCCCCCTGTCGGCAGCGGCGCGGTTCCCGTCCCCGCAGGGGGGACCGCGTCAACCTCGGGCGGGAGGCTGGAACTCCCGCCCGATTTTTCCCTTGAACGCCGCGGGCGCCTGCGCTTGCCTCGCAGGCGATGCGCCCGCCACCCGACTTCCGCCACGAGAGCGACGCCCGCAGCGCGGGTTTCCTGCGTGTCGCAGGCGTGGACGAGGCCGGGCGCGGCCCGCTTGCCGGCCCGGTCGTTGCGGCGGCGGTGGTGCTGGTGCCCGGGCAGGTGCCGTCGGGACTGGACGATTCCAAGAAGCTTGGCGCCAGCACCCGAGACCGCCTGTTCACGGAACTGCTGGCGCTGGCCGAGGTCGGCGTCGGAATGGCAAGCGTCGAAGAGATCGACAGCCTCAACATCCTGCGCGCGGCGCACCTGGCGATGGAGCGTGCCCTCGCCGCCCTGGCCATGCTGCCCGACCTTGCCCTGGTCGACGGCAACCTTCTGCCGCGCGCGCTGCCCTGCCCGGGCCGCGCGCTGGTCGGGGGGGATGCGCTCTGCCTGTCGATCGCGGCCGCCTCGGTCGTGGCCAAGGTCACGCGCGACTGGATCATGGTGGATTTGGCGCAACAGCACCCCGGTTACGGATGGGACCGCAACATGGGTTACCCGAGCGCTGCCCACCGCGCGGCGCTGGCAAGCCTTGGGCCGACCCCACACCATAGGCGTTCGTTTCGCCCGGTGCACAACATCTTGTATCAAGAATAATCTGTAAGTCTCTGATTCAATAAAGAATTTGACGCCGAATCACCTTTGACTCATGGTGATCTCCAACAAACCGACGCGCCAGGACAGGGTGCGGGGACAGAGGCAGAGATGACGACCGGAACGGCCAAGGGGGCGGCGACGCTTCCCCTCGACACCATCCTTGCGGGCGATTGCATCGAGACGATGCGCGGGCTTCCCGAAGCCTCGGTCGACCTGATCTTCGCCGATCCGCCCTACAACCTGCAGCTCAAGGGCGATCTGCACCGCCCCGACAACTCCAAGGTCGATGCGGTCGACGACGCCTGGGACCGCTTCGACGGCTTCGCCTCGTACGACCGCTTCACCCGCGCCTGGCTGGCCGAGGCGCGGCGGCTTCTGAAGCCGCACGGCGCGATCTGGGTGATCGGGTCCTACCACAACATCTTCCGCGTCGGCGCGGCGCTGCAGGACGCAGGCTACTGGCTTCTGAACGACGTGATCTGGCGCAAGTCGAACCCGATGCCGAACTTCCGCGGCAAGCGGCTGACCAACGCGCACGAGACGCTGATCTGGGCGTCGAAGTCCGAAGGCGCGAAGTACACCTTCAACTACGAGGCGCTGAAGGCGCTCAACGAAGGCGTGCAGATGCGGTCGGACTGGACCATCCCGCTCTGCACCGGGCACGAGCGGGTGAAGGACGATCACGGCGACAAGGCGCACCCGACGCAGAAGCCCGAGGCGCTGCTGCACCGCGTGCTGGTCGGGACCACGAACCCCGGCGACGTGGTCCTGGACCCGTTCTTCGGCACCGGCACCACCGGGGCGGTGGCGAAGATGCTCGGGCGCCGCTGGATCGGGATCGAGCGCGAGGAAAGCTATCGCCGTGTTGCCGGAAGGCGGCTTGAGCGGGTGCGCCCCCTCGACCGCGCGGCGCTGGAGGTCAGCACCTCGAAACGGGCCGAACCGCGCGTCGCCTTCGGCGTTCTGGTCGAACGCGGTCTGCTGCGCCCGGGCGAGGTTCTGGTCAATGCCCGCGGCAAAGCCGCGAAGGTCCGCGCCGACGGCACGCTGGTCGGGGCGGATGTGACCGGCTCGATCCACCAGGTCGGCGCCGCCTACGAGCAGGCGCCCTCGTGCAACGGATGGACCTACTGGCATTTCCGCCGCGAGGGGCAGCTGATCCCCATCGACGTGCTGCGCCAGCAGGTCCGCGACGAGATGGGCGACATGCCCTGAACGGTTACCGCCGGTGCCCGGCCTTCCTGCCTGGGCACATGACTGGCCCCGCCTTGCAAGAGGCGGGGCTTCTTTTTTCGCCTCGGCAGCGGGCGTGGCGGATGGGGTTGAGGCTGGGCCGCGCCGGCCTTAGGGTCGCGCGGCCCTGGAGTCCCGCCCATGCCCTTCAGTCTTGCCACCTGGAACATCAACTCGGTCCGCCTGCGCGAAGCGCTGGTGTCGCGCCTGCTGACCGAGGAGGCGCCGGATGTGCTGTGTCTTCAGGAGTGCAAGAGCCCGGTCGAGAAGCTGCCCCTCGAGACGTTCCGCCAGCTGGGCTATGCCCACGTCGTGGCCCGCGGGCAGAAGGGCTACAACGGCGTCGCGATCCTGTCGAAGCTTCCGCTGGTCGAGACGGGCAGCTTCGACTTCGCCGGGCTGGGCCATGCCCGCCACGTCGCGGCCCGGCTGGAGAACGGAGTTGCGATCCACAATTTCTATGTTCCCGCAGGCGGCGACATCCCCGACCCCGAGGCGAACCTGAAGTTCCGTCAGAAGCTCGACTATGTCGCCGCCCTGCGCGACTGGGGCCACGGGGAGCGGCCCGCCCGGTCGATCCTCGTGGGCGACCTCAACATCGCCCCGCGCGAGGACGATGTCTGGAGCCACAAGCAGCTTCTGAAGATCGTCAGCCATACCCCGGTCGAGACCGAGCTTCTCAACGATGCGCTTGCGGCGGGGGGATGGGTGGACGTGACGCGGCAGGACATCCCCTCGGGTCTGCTCTACAGCTGGTGGTCCTACCGCGCGCCCGACTGGGACGCGGCCGACAAGGGGCGCAGGCTGGATCACGTCTGGGCCACGGCCGACATCGCGCCGGCCGGCCACGGCAGCCGGGTGTTGCGCGCCGCCCGCGGCTGGGACCAGCCGTCCGATCACGCCCCAGTTTTCGCCACATTCGACCTGTAGCCAATTCGCGAACAATGGCGGGCGGCAAGAGGCCCGGCCGCCGGATTTCGGGTGCTGGAGGCGCGCATCGGGCGCGGCAGGTCATGATTCGGACGATCTACGTCATCTCTCTCTGGCTGCGGCGCATGATCGTCGCGGCGCTGCTTGCCGGGGTCGTGCTGGGCGGGCCCGCGCTCTACGTCGAGACGCAGTGCCTTGGCGGGGGGACCGCTGCGGCCTTCGAGCCTGCGCTTCCCGAAGCATCCCGCCGGCCCGAGGCCGCCACCTACATCGGCTTCCCGCAGGACTATGTGGCGCATGCCCATGCCGAGTACGCGCAGGTGATCGCCGCGGGCGATCCCCACGACTACGCCTTCATCCCCGCAGTGACGGAGTTCTGGCAATCCCTTTGCCCGCTGGCCGGCCAGGCGGCCGCGCGCGGCGGTTTCGACGGTACCGTCAAACGCGACGCCTACCTGCTCGGGGCCCGCTTCACCGCGGGAATGCTCTCCAAGGCCGCCTATGAAGAGACGCTGGGCCGGGTGATGACGATGGTCCGTGGCCCGGACCGCACGCCGCTCGACGCGCAGTCCGCCGAACGGGCCGCTGCCTACGCGGACTTCCTGCGCCAGCTGCCCTGGCACCAGTGGCGTTTCGGCGACGAAGCGGCCGCGTTGACCGACGCGAATTCGGGTGCGCCTCGCGACTGGGAACGCACGGTCGCGCTGAATGTCGAATACCGCGTCAAGGCTCTGGCCGCAGGCGTCGCCGCCCGCGTCTTTCCCGGCGACGGGATCGAGGATCTGACGCTGCGGGCCGTCGTCACCGGCCCGGGGGCCGAGGATCTTGCGCGCATCGACGGCGTGACCGTCATCGGCCCGGCCGGCGGCGGCACCGAGATCGAGATAGGCCGGCGCGAGGCGCTGCCCGCGGCGCTGGTGGCGCTTGCCGAAGCCGGTGCCGATTTCGCCGAGATCGCCGGCAACGACGACATCCTGATCTCGGTCCGCTCGGCCGAACCCGCGCTGGACGGCGCGGTCCGGTCGATGCCGCGCCAGGGCTTTGGCGACTACCGGCACCTGATCGATGTGAAGGTGCCCGCGCTGGCCCAGACGCTGAGGGGCTATGCGGGATCGGGCATCACGGTGGAATCGGCCTTCGGCTACTGACGCCGGCGGCCCGGCGGCCTTGCGAACCCCGGTCGATTGCTCCATCTAGAGCGCGGACCGCGCACGCGCTTCAACCGGGGGGCCAAGCCATGCTCGAATTCGGCCAGAAACCCGCACCCGCTGCGGCAGACCTGATCAAGGACGCGACCGAGGCCACGTTCATGGCCGACGTGATCGAGGCTTCGCGCGACGTGCCGGTCGTCGTGGACTTCTGGGCTGCCTGGTGCGGGCCGTGCAAGACGCTCGGACCGATGCTCGAAGCGGCGGTCCAGGCCGCCAAGGGCAAGGTCCGCATGGTCAAGGTCGATGTCGACCAGAACCAGCGGATCGCGGCCCAGCTGCGCATCCAGTCGATCCCGACGGTCTACGCCTTCTGGCAGGGCCAGCCGGTCGACGGGTTCCAGGGCGCGGTGCCGCAGTCCGAGATCAAGGCCTTCATCGAGCGCCTGTCGGGGCTGGCCGGCGACGGCGGCCTGGGCGAGGCGGTCGAGGCGGCCGAGGCGATGCTGGCAGAAGGCGCGGCGACCGATGCCGCGCAGACCTTCGCGGCGATCCTGGCGGAAGAACCCGCGCACGCCGGCGCCTATGGCGGCCTTGCACGCGCGCACCTGGCGCTGGGCAACACCGACCAGGCCGAGGCGCTTCTGAACAACGCGCCTGCCGCCATCGCCCAGGCACCCGAGGTCGAGGCCGCGCGGGCGCAACTGGCGCTGATGCGCCAGGCTGCCAATGCCGGCCCGGAGGCAGAGCTTCGCGCCGCGGTGGAAGCCGACCCGTCGAACCACCAGGCCCGGTTCGACCTCGCCACCGCGCTCCATGCCTCGGGCAAGGTCGAGGAGGCCATCGACGTGCTTCTGGAGCTGTTCAGGCGCGACCGCGCCTGGAACGACGAGGCAGCCAAGAAGCAGCTGTTCACCATCTTCGATGCGCTCAAGCCGGGCGACCCGCTGGCGCAGAAGGGCCGCCGCCGGCTGTCGTCGCTCATATTTGCCTGATGGCCCGGCAACGCTAGGTTTCCGCCCATGATCAAGGCGGCCGACCTTCCGGATACCATTCCGGTGTTTCCCCTTCCCGGTGCGCTGCTTCTGCCGCGTGCCAGGCTTCCCCTGCACATCTTCGAGCCGCGCTATCTGGCCATGCTCGACGACACGATGAAGACCTCGCACCGGCTGATCGGGATGATCCAGCCGCGCGAGGGGCCGTCGGGCGAGAAGAAGCTTCATGCCATCGGATGCGCGGGCCGCCTGACGGCGTTCTCGGAAACCGAGGACGGGCGGTACATGATCACCCTGTCGGGCGTATCGCGCTTCCGCGTGGCTCGGGAGGTCGACGGCTTTGCCCCCTATCGCCGCTGCGAGGTCAGCTGGGCGGGGTTCGAGCGCGACATGGGCGGAACCGAAGAGGACAGGGGCTTCAGCCGCAAGGACTTCCTGGGGCTGCTGGCGCGCTATTTTCAGGCGCAGGGGCTGGCCACCGACTGGGACAGCCTGAAGGAGGCCGAGGACGAGCTTCTGATCAACTCGCTGTCGATGCTCTGTCCGTTCCCGCCCGAGGACAAGCAGGCCCTTCTCGAGGCGCCGTCGCTCGCCACCCGGCGCGAGACGCTGGTGACGCTGATCGAGTTCGAGCTGCGTGGCGGCACCGACGAAGAGGTGATGCAGTGACGGGCGAGGTGAAGGTCGACCGCCGGATGCTCGAGGCGCTGGTCTGCCCCGAGACGCAGGACCAGCTGAGCTACGACGCAGATCGGCATGAACTGGTCTCGAGGGCGGCGGGGCTGGCCTACCCGATCCGGGGCGGGATTCCGGTGATGCTGGTGGCCGAGGCGCGCAGGCTGGACGACTGATCCCCACCAGGGCGGGCTTGCGTTGCCGCGCGTGACGTGGCTCCATCCACTCGGCCACGCGCGGGGGATCGCAGGCGATGTACAAGGTGATCGGCAGTCTGAAGAGCCGGACGTTCCGGGTGCTCTGGGCGCTGGAAGAGCTGGGTCTGCCCTACGAACATGTCGCCGCCTCCCCCCGGTCGGACGAAGTGCTGGCGGTCAATCCGTCCGGCAAGGTGCCGGTGCTCATCGCCGACGGGGTTCCGGTGACGGATTCGACCGCCATCGTGCAGTTCCTGGCGGATCGCCACGGCGGGCTGACCTGCCCGGCGGGAACGCTGGATCGGGCGCGGCAGGACAGCCTGACCCAGTTCTTGCTGGACGAGTTCGATGCCGCTCTCTGGATGGCGGCGCGGCACAGCTTTATCCTGCCCGAGGCGCTGAGGCAGTCGGCCATCAAGGACAGCCTGAAATGGGAATTCGCCCGCAGCCAGAAGACGCTCGTCGGGCGGATGGGCACGGGTCCGTTCCTGATGGGCGCGGCGATGACCGTGCCCGACCTGATCCTGACGCATTGCGGCACCTGGGCCGAGGCGGCGCGGTTCCCGATCGAGGAGCCGCGGCTGGTCGACTACCTGGCCGCGATGCGGGCGCGGCCGGCCTACGGGCGGGCCGCGGCGCTCTAGGTCCGCAGGCCGGGCTTCGGGGTCAGGCGAAGATCCCGTGACAGAACCATCCCCCCGGGATCGCCCCGCCATGGGCGAAGTAGAGCCAGAGCCGCTCGCCCCCTTCGGTCTCGATCCGCCAGTAGTCGCGGGTGCCGGTGCGCCAGTCGGGATCGTCCAGCCACCATTCCGGCGCGATCCGTTCCGGGCCCGCGGCCGAGATCAGGGCAAGGTCGCGGCGGCGCCAGCGGAAGCGGGCGGGCGGGTCGGGCACTTCCGGCGCCGAGACCGGCTCGGGACGGAACAGGGTCAGCGGCCGCGGCCGGGGCGGGTCGGGCCAGGGGGCGGGCGCAGGCTCGGACCAGGCCGCGGCCAGGGTTTGCGCCGCCTTCTCGGGGATGTGGCTGTCGGCCGGGTGCAGGCGGGTGATGGCTTCGAGCCCGATCCGGGCGCCGATCCGGCCGATCAGGTCGTCTAACCCCGACCCGGAAGCCAGCCGCTGACCCGCATCGCGGGCGGCGTCCAGGTGTCCGCGATGCTGTATGGCGTGCACCGGCTCGGTCGCCACCGCCTCGATCCGCAGCATGTCGATCCCGTCGCCCGCGTCGATCTGGCCAAGCTTCAGCGCGATCAGCGGGCGCAGCCGGTCTGGTTCGGCCGAAGGCCGGGCAAGCCCGACCTCGACGGCCGACACCGCGCGGTCGGTGCGGTGTGCCTCCAGCCGGACCCGGCGTGCACCGCGGCCCTTCGCCGCAAGCCGCTCGCAGAGCCGCGGCAAGAGCCGGTCCACCGCCGCCGCCACGTCGGCCTCGAGCCCGATGGGCTCGGGCAGGGTCAGGCGCACGGCGAAGGCGGTATCGGCGCGGGCGGGCGAAATCGGTTCGGGCTCGGTCCCCAGCGCCTGGTCGAGCCGCCGGATCAGGTCGCGCCCGAAACGGCGGGCCAGCGGCGCGCGGGCGGGGCCGAGCAGGTCCTCGATCCGGCGCAGGCCCACCCGTGCGAGGGCGGCGACCGTCTCCTCGGGCAGCCGCAGCGCCGCGGCGGGCAGCGGGCCAAGCGCGCCCCGCGTCTGGCCCGGCGGCGCGATCCGGCCGCGCGGGGCGGGGGCCGGAGAGGGGGCGGGGGGTGCCGGATCATCGGAGGCCGGATCGGACGCCGGTATCGCCGGGGCGGCGCCCCCTTTCGTCCAGTGCCGCCTCGCGGCGCGCGAGCGGGTGGCCCGCGCCTCCTGGTCGATGGCGTCGCCCGAGCGGTAGGCGCCAGCGCCCCGCCCACCCTGACCGCCGTAGCGGGCCAGTGCCCAGGCCGCGCCGAGCGTGTCGGCGATGGCGGCCGCAACGGTCAGGCCCAGCGTGGCGCAATCGGCCTCGGCCTCGGCCAGAAGCGCGGCCTCGCCGCCGAACAGGTGCGCACAGCCGGTCAGGTCGACGGCGAGGCCCGCGGGCGGTTCCTCGGCCACCCAGGGGCTGAACTTGCCCGCCCAGCGCCTGAGCGCCGTCAGGAAGGCCGCCTCGGCCTCGGGCGAGGCTGGGCGGGTGGCAAGCGCGGGGCACATGGCGAGCGCGTCGCGCAACGGCTGCCCGGGCCGCAGCCCCGCCGCCGAAGCCGCCGCCGACAGCGAGGCCAGCACCTGCATCTGCCCC
>JALORM010000054.1 GCA_025458985.1 Paracoccaceae bacterium
ACCCCGATCCGCGCGGCAAGCCTGAGCGCGTGCGAGGCGTCGCGCGCGACGCAGGGCAGTGCAGGATCGTAGGCCGCACGGATCACGCCTGCGATCTCGGGCCTCAGCAGCACCGCCCCGGACGCGCCCCGCACGAAGGCGGGCCGGTCGGCGAAGGCCGTGTCCGACCAGAGCAGGATCGCCTGCACCGCCGCCGAGAGCGCGAGGGTCTCGGCAGGGACCTGCGCCATCTCGTCGTCCATCCTGACGAACGAGAAGCAGGCCTTGATCCCGCCAGCCGCATCGAAGCGGAACACGCGGTACTGGTTCGCCCCCGCCGCCTCCAGCCGGTCGACGAGCGGGCCGAGCCCCTGGATCAGCCGGTCGAGGCCGGGGACCTCGCGAAGCTCGGCCCAGTCACGCAGGAAGAACAGCATGAAGTTCGCGCCAAGCTCGGGGTCGGTTTCGGAAATCGGGTGGCCGGCAAGCGCCGCCACCGCCTCGATAGCGCCCTTGATGACCGGCAGCGAACTGTCGGCGGCACCGAAGACCACCGGCGCAAGGGCGCGTCCCCAGCGGGCACAGAGGTAGCTGCCATCCGACCGGGTGAAGAACGCAGCGATCCGGCCCGCGTCCGGTCCGCGCAGGTCGCCGGCCGGGATCATGCCTCGAACAGGTCGCCCGCGGCGGCCCGGGGCGGGACAAGGCCGATGTGGCGCCAGGCCTGGGCGGTAAGCGCCCGGCCGCGTGGCGTGCGCTGGATCAGCCCCTGCTGGAGCAGGTAGGGCTCGATCACCTCCTCGATCGCGTCGCGGCTTTCGCTGAGCGCGGCCGACAGCGTCTCGACCCCCACCGGTCCGCCGCCGTAGCTTTCGGCGATGAGGCCCAGATAGCGCCGGTCGGCCGCATCGAGCCCGAGGTGGTCGACCCCAAGCCGGGTCAGCGCCGCATCGGCCAGACGGCCGGTGATGGTGCCGTCGCCCTCGACCAGCGCGAAGTCCACCACCCGCCGCAGAAGGCGCCCTGCGATCCGCGGCGTGCCGCGCGCCCTCCGGGCGATCTCGGCAAGCCCCTCGGGTTCGGCCGCGATGCCCAGAAGCCGCGCGCCGCGCGTGACGATCTGCAGCAGCTCGGCCCCGGTGTAGAAGACAAGCCGCGTCGGAATGCCGAAGCGGTCGCGCAGCGGCGTGGTCAGCAGACCCAGCCGGGTCGTCGCGCCGACCAGCGTGAAGGGCTGCAGCTCGATCCGGACGGTGCGCGCCGCCGGCCCCTCGCCGATCACGAGGTCAAGCGCGTAGTCCTCGAGCGCGGGGTAGAGCACTTCCTCGACCGCCGGATTCAGGCGGTGGATCTCGTCGATGAAGAGGCACCGGCCCCGACGTCATCCGGAAATTCACCCCAAGCTCGCGCGCGACGATTTGCGCCAGCGTCGTCTTGCCGAGCCCGGGGGGGCCGTGGAACAGCGTGTGATCCATCGCCTCGCCGCGTCGGCGGGCGCTTTCGATGAACACCTTAAGGTTGGCGCGGGCCTCGGCCTGACCGATGAACTCTTCCAGCCGCTGCGGGCGCAGCGCGCGGTCGGCGTCCTCGGGGCGCGGGTCGGGGCGCAGGATCGGGTCGGGCTCGGCCATGGTCGGGCGGACTGTCGCCCGGAACGGGCGCCGCTTCAAGTCGCGCGGAACGGGCGCCGCTTCAAGTCGCCCGGAACGGGCGCCGCTTCAAGTCGCCCGGAACGGGCGCAACGGCAAGAAGCCCGGAACGCGCGCCAGGAAGGACCGGCGGATCGCGCGCAGCCTGAAGCTGCGCCGGGGGGCGCCGCCGCGGGTTATCCGGCGGGAACGAACCCGGGCCGCAGCCCTGCGGAGGCGTCAGCTCCACGGGCCGCGGCGCAGCGGCGCTGCAGGGATGCCGCGGCGGGCCATCTCCTCCAGCGCGGCAATGCGGTTCGCGGGGTTCGGATGTGTCGAGAACAGGGCGTCGTGGGCGTGGGCGTGCAGCGGATTGACGATGAACAGATGCGCCATCCCGGGGTTGCGTTCGGCCGCAGGCAAGTCGATGCGGCCGGCCAGCGCCGAGATCTTCCGCAGCGCCGAGGCCAGGGCCAGCGGCGCGCCGCAGATCTCGGCACCGACGCGGTCGGCCTCGTATTCGCGTGTGCGGCTGATCGCCATCTGCACAAGCCCCGCGGCAAGTGGCGCCAGGATCATCAGCATCAGCGCGCCCAGCACCCCAACGCCGTTGTCTCGCCGACCCCCGAAGAACATGGCGAAGTTGGCAAGCATCGAAATCGCGCCCGCGAAGGTGGCGGTCACCGTCATCAGCAGCGTGTCGCGGTTGCGGATATGGGCCAGTTCGTGCGCCATCACCCCTTCGAGCTCGGTCCTGCTCAGCGCGCGCAGGATCCCCGTGGTCGCCGCGACGGCCGCATTCTCGGGGTTGCGCCCCGTGGCGAAGGCGTTCGGCTGATCGCTTTCGATCAGGTACACTTTCGGCATCGGCATCCCGGCGCGGTCGGCAAGGTCGCGCACCATCGCGTGCAGGTCGGGCGCGGCGCGCGGGTCGACCTCGACGGCGTTCTGCATGCGCAGAGCAAGCTTGTCGGAGTTCCAGTAGGCGAAGACGTTCGTGCCCGCCGCGACCAGGAAGGCCAGCACCATGCCTGCCTGGCCACCGATCAGCCAGCCGACGGCCAGGAACAGGGCGGTCATCGCCGCCATCAGCATCGCGGTGCGTGTCGTCGCCATCGCGTACCCCCAAGCAGCCTTGCGGCAGCACTATGTGGCGCCTCGCAACGGCAGGCAAGCGCGCGTGCGGGCGCAACGGCCGCGCGCGTCAGGCGCGCGGCGCCACCTTGCGCAGCGCCAGCCGGATCAGCGCCGGGGTGTCGGCGTCGCCGGCCTCGCCCGCCGCCTCGGCCACCGCCGCGGCGGCCTCTCCCTGCGCGTAGCCGAGGTTGACCAGCGCCGACAGCGCCTCGGCCGTGGCCGAGGGTGCCGGCACGCGGCCGGCAGGCCGAGCGGCCGGCACAGGGGCAGGATCGTCCCCGCCGGCCCCGGCATCCGCGAGGGGTGCGGAGCCTTGGCCGAGCGCCATCATCGCGGGCGCCTTGCCCTTCAGCTCCATGACCACCCGCTGTGCGATCTTGGGCCCGACGCCCGGCGCTGCCTTCACCGCCGACCAGTCGCCCAGCGCGATCGCCCGTTCGAGCCCCTGCGCCCCCAGAGCGCCCAGGATCGCCATCGACGCCTTGGCGCCGATCCCTTGGACGGTCATCAGAAGCCGGTGCCACTCCCGTTCCTGCAGCGTCAGGAACCCGAAGAGCTGCAGGAGGTCCTCGCGCACCAGAAGGTCGGTCCAGAGCGCCACCGCCTCGCCGGCGGGCGGCAGGGCGGCCCGGGTCCGGTCCGAGACGTGGACGATGTAGCCGACGCCGCGGACATCGAGCAGGACATGCCCGTCTCCGGTCATCTCCAGCCGCCCCGAAAGCCGCCCGATCATGCGCCGGCCCGGGCGAGTGCCGCGGCATAGCGGCCGGCGGTGGCAAGATGGTGTGCATGGCAGATCGCGACGGCCAGCGCGTCTGCCGCGTCGGGGCCGGCGATCTCGACCCCGGGCAGCTGCATCCGCACCATGTGGGCCACCTGGACCTTGTCGGCATGGCCGACGCCCACCACCGCCTTCTTGACCGCATTGGGCGCGTATTCCCCGACCGAGAGGCTCGCCTGCGCCGGCACCAGAAGCGCGATCCCACGGGCCTGGCCGAGCTTGAGCGCACCAGCCGCGTCCCGGTTCACAAAGGTCTGTTCGACCGCGGCGGCATCGGGGCGCCAGGTGGCGATCACCTCGGTCAGGCCCGCATGCAGCGCCAGGAGGCGCTGCGCCAGGTCGCCCTCGCCCGAGGTGCATTGCCCGTTGCCCAGGTGCGACAGGCGCGGCCCGTCGACCGCGATCACGCCCCAGCCAAGGGTCTTCAGGCCCGGATCGATGCCCAATATGCGCATGACGACGCCCCTCGCCCGAAGCCGCCCCGTGTCGCGCCGCTGACCGGCGTCTGCGAAAGCGTTAGCACGGGCGCAGACCCTCCGCCAGCATCAGGGCGGCGCACGGTCCTCCGCGGCGCGCCGCACCGCCCGCAGAGGGCCGGTCGGCGGGAGGCCTCGCGGCCCGGTTCGCAGGTGCCACAATTTTGCCCTTTACCGCGCGTTAACAATCGGTTAACTCTAATTCGCTGCAATGCAGCATCTGCATGGGAGCCATGCAATTTGCCCGGCTTGTCCACAGCCGGGCCGAAGCGTACATGCGCCGTGTTCCGGAGGACGTCTCCGGAGCCGAGGCAGTTCGCAAGGAAAACGAAAATGGCTACCCTGGATCACACCCGCAACGCCGCGTCCGACCGCGTGTTCGGTGCAAACCTTTCTTCGGCGGTGTCGGCCGTCATCGGGCGCGTGGTTGCCTGGAACGATGCGCGCGTGACCCGCAAGGCGCTTTCGCGCCTGTCGGACCACGAACTGGCCGACATCGGGCTCAGCCGCTCGGACATCGACAGCATCCGCTGAACCTCCGCCCGCAAGGGCGCGCCCGGGCCTTCGGCCCGGAAACGCAAGAGGCCGCACCGGGGAAAACCCGCGCGCGGCCTTCTTCGTCTTCGGACCCTGCCGGAACAAACCGGCAGGCCTCGGGTCAGCGCATCAGGCCGGCAGCCTGCTGCGAGATCCACAGTGTGAGCGGGTCGGGCTGCATCACCCAGGCGCCCGCGCGCTCGATCTGCCCGCCCTGCGCCAGACCGGCGATCCGGGCCTCGTAGACCTCGGGCCCAAGCTGGGCATGGACCATCCCCTTCAGCGCCAGAACGCCGACGGCCAGCAGCGCGATGCCCGCAAACGGCACGCGGATGCGGCGGCGGCGGGGAACGGCGATGATCAGCCCGTCATGGTTCACGCTTGTCACGTAGCCGTCCGACAGCTTGCGGTGCCGGCGGTCGATGCGCCTGAGGCGCGTCCCGAAATCGCGGTACTGTTCGTTCATTGGCAGCCTCTAACCCCCCCAGCAAACTCAACCGTTAACCCACCGTTCACTATCGGCCCGAAATGCGGCCGAATTTCGGCGTGAACGCCATGAGTACGCCAGAATAGACCATGCCTGAGGCTCACCGGGCAAGCGTGAGCGTCGTCCACTCCCTGATCTGTTCCAGATGCGAAACGATGAACGCAGCATTAACGTAAGTGTCAACGATTTCATCGGCCTGTTCGTTGAGAAGGCCGGACAGAACGACCCTTCCGCCCGGAGCGACCGAATCAGCCATCGCCGGAGCAAGCGCGATGAGCGGCCCCTTCAGGATGTTCGCCAGCACCAGATCGAAGGGGGCCGCCTCGGCCAGGCGGGGGTGGTCGAAACCCCCCGCTTCCAGGCACTCCACGCGATCCGCAAGGCCATTGGCCACCAGATTCGCCTGCGCCACCTCGACCGCGACTGGGTCGATGTCCGACGCCAGGACCAGCGCCCCGGGCCAGAGCCGCGCCGCGGCCATAGCAAGGACCGCCGTGCCGCAGCCGATGTCGGCGATGCGGGCGGGCCGGAAACCCTCGGCCGCCAGCCGGTCGAGCGCCAGCAGACAGCCCTTCGTCGTCCCGTGGTGGCCGGTGCCGAAGGCCATCGCCGCCTCGATCAGCAGTCCCTCGCGCCCCGGCGGCACGCGGTCTGCATCGTGGCTGCCGTGGACGAAGAAGCGTCCCGCCTCGACCGGCGCCAGTTCGCGCCGCACATGGGCGACCCAGTCGGTCTCGGGCACTTCCGACACCACGAATTCCGCCGCGCCGTGCGCGGCCGACAGGAGTGCCAGCGCCACGCGGTCGGGCGGTTCCTCGAAGTAGCCCGCCACCTCGTAGCGGCCCGAGCCGTCCTCGATCTCGAACACCCCCACGCCCTCGGGGTCCAGCAGCTCCAGCGCGTCGCAGAGCGCCTCGGCGCGGTCCTTGCCGGACAGCGTGGCGATGGCAGTGAAGATGGGCATGGGCGCGGCCTCCTCGACGGGTCGGGCAGCGGTTAGGCCGCCCGGGCCGCAGGGTCAAGCGGCCGGCAGGGCCGCGCCCCGGTTCCGCCTCAGCCGGCCATCAGCCCCGTCCCGATGGGACACGACACGCCGGTGCCGCCGACGCCGCAATAGCCGCCGGGGTTCTTGGCGAGGTACTGCTGGTGGTACTCCTCGGCGTAGTAGAACGCAGGCGCCTCGACGATCTCGGTCGTGATCGCCCCGTAGCCCGCCGCGGAAAGCCGCGGCTGATAGGCGGCCTTCGTCCGCTCGGCCGCCGCGCGCTGATCTGCGTCGTGGACGTAGATGCCCGAGCGGTACTGCGTGCCGCGGTCGTTGCCCTGGCGCATCCCCTGGGTCGGGTCATGGCCTTCCCAGAACACCTGAAGCAGGTCCTCGTAGCTGACCTGCGAGGGGTCGAAGACCACGCGCACCACCTCGTTGTGGCCGGTCCGGCCGCTGCAGACCTCTTCGTAGGTCGGGTTCGGCGAATAGCCCCCGGCATAGCCGACCGCCGTCATCCAGACGCCCGGCACCTGCCAGAACTTCCGCTCCACCCCCCAGAAGCAGCCCATGCCGAAGGTCGCCTCCCGGAAGCCGGCCGGCACCTCGCCCTTCAGCGGGCGGCCATTGACGAAATGGGTGGCGGCGGTCGGGATCGCCTGTGCCCGGCCGGGCAGCGCCGCGTCGGGCGTGACCATCTCCATCTTCTTCGTTCCGAAGCCGAACATGCGCATCTCCCCTGGTGGCCCACCCGGGGAATATAGGATGCGCTCGGCCCCCCGGCTACTCTGCCGGCGCTGGGGCGGCGTAACGCGAGAACACGGTTTCGTTGCCCTTCTCGGGGTGGCGCGGGATCAGAAGGACCAGCCCGACCGACACCGCCGCCAGCCCCGCGGCCAGCCCGAAGACCGTCGCGGGCGAGATGATCCACAGATAGCCGAGCCCCGCGGGCAGGAACACCGCCGCGATGTGGTTGATGGTGAAGGCGACCGCCGCGGTGGGCGCAATGTCGCCGGGGTCGGCGATCTTCTGGAAGTAGGTCTTCAGCGACATCGACAGCGCGAAGAACAGATGGTCGAGGACATAGAGCGCCGCCGCCACCGCCACGCCCCAGCCGAACCAGTAGATCCCGCCATAGGCCAGGAACACCAGCGTCAGTCCGACATATTCCACGACCTGCACGTTGCGCTCGCCATAGCGCGCCACCGCCCGGCCCATCATCGGCGCGAAGGCCATGTTGGCTAGGAAGTTGACGATGAACAGGCCGGTCAGCTCGTGCACCTCGAAGCCGAAGCGCTCGACCATCATGAAGGCGGCAAAGACGACGAAGATCTGCCGCCGGGCGCCCGACAGGAACTGCAGGACATAGTAGAGCCAGTAGCGGCGGCGGAGCACCAGCCGCTTCAGCTGCGGGTTCGGCGCCTCGAATTGCGGATAGGCGAAGGCGGCCACTGCGACCAGCAGCGCCGTCGCGCCACCCGCCACGACGTAGACGAAGCCGTAGCTGAGATCGAAGGTCTTCCAGGTGACGACCAGCAGCCCGTAGGCGACCAGCGACGCCGCCGAGCCGACCGCCAGGATCTGCCCCAGCACGATCGGCGCGCGGTCCTTCGGCAGCCACTGCAGCTGCAGCGACTGGTTCACCGTCTCGTAGTAGTGAAAGCCGATCGAGGACAGGAGCGTCACGAACAGAAGCCCCCCGAACGAGGGGAACATCGCCGTGATCGCCGTGGCCACGCCCAGCAGCAGCAGCGACACCACCGCCAGCACCTGCTCGCGCATGACCAGAAGGATCGCGATGACCCCGATGGCAAGGAAACCCGGAATCTCGCGCACCGTATGGAGCCAGCCGATCTCGACCCCGGTGAACCCCGCAGCCTCGATGACGAAGTTGTTCAGAAGCGCCGACCAGGTGGCGAAGGAAATCGGCATCGCCGCCGCCATCAGGAACAGAAGCGCCACCGGCTGCCGCCAGAGAGGCAGCGAACCGGCCTCGGCAAGGGGCAGGATCGTGCGGTGGTTCATGGCTTCCCGGATACGCCCCTTCGGCGGGGGGCGCGAGAGGAAACTGCCGGAAGACACCCCCGGCTGACCGCTGCCTTTACCTGCGCAGACGCCCTCGCGTCCGGCCCGTAGGGCAAGGATGCGCGCCCCCTCCGGCGCGCGGCCGACGGTGGAATACCCTACTGGCGAACTCCGCGCGATCGCGCTAGCGTGCCCGCCGTTTGCCGCCGGGAAACGAGCGGCCGGGGGCAGGAAGGTACGGGCGATGGAAGGGCTTCTGATCCTTGTTGGGGTCGCGGTCGGGCTTGCCGTGCTCGCCGCCCCGGTCCTTGCGCTCGTCGCGCTCTCCAGCCTCGGCACCCTGCGCAGCCGGGTGACCCTGCTCGAGGCGCAGCTCGACGCGATCCATGCCGACCGGCGCCAGCGCCCCCCGGCGACGCCAGCTGCCCCCGCCGCTCTGGCGGATGCCACGGCTCCGGCCACCCTGTCCGACACGTTCCCCGTCGCGGTCCGGGCCGCCGAGCCTGTCGCGTCCGACGCCGTTGCCGACGACGGCGCGGCGGTCGGGCAGGAAGACGCACGCCCGCCCGTCTCCGGCCCGGAGACGGCCTCCGCCGGCCGCGCCGACCGCCCCTCGCCGGGTCGCCCAGGGACGCCCGCGCCGCCACGCCTCGTCCTCTGGCTGCGCGACAACTGGATCTACGTGGTCTCGGCCGTCTCGCTTGGTCTCGCAGGGATCTTCCTTGTCCAGTACGGGATCGAGCGCGGGCTGATCTCGCCGGGCCTGCGCGTTCTCGCTGCCATGGCCTTCGGCAGCGCTCTGGTCTTCGTGGCCGAGAGGATCCGGCGCGGGTCGGGCGACGGCCCCGACAGCACCACCGCCTATCTCCCCTCGGTCTTCGCCTCGGCCGGGGTCACGGTCCTCTATGCCGCGGTCCTGGCGGCGCGGGGGCTCTACGGTCTCATCGGCGCCGAGGTGGCCTTCGGCGGGCTCGTCGCGGTCTCGGGCCTCGCGCTCGTGCTGGGCTGGGTCTATGGCCCGTTCCTTGCCGCGGCGGGTCTTGCCGGCGCTTCGGTCGCGCCGTTCCTCGTGGGCGGCGAGCCCGGCAGCGCGATGCCGTTCTATGCCTTCTACGGACTTCTCGCCGCCACGGCGCTGGCCATCGACGCGCTGCGCCGCTGGGGCTGGGTCTCGGCGCTGGGGCTGGCGCTTGCCTACGCCTTCGGATTTGCGGTCCACGCGCAGGGCGGCGAGACGGGCGGCTTCGTCGCACTGCTGGCCTGGCTGCCCCTGGCCGCCATGGCCCTGCCCCGGCTGGAACTCTGGCCAAGCCACCCCGGCCCGACCCTGACCGAGGCCGCGCGCGCATTGCCCGCGCACCTGAGCCCCGTGCCGCCGGTCTGGATTGCCGCCGCCGCGCTGGCGGCGTCGTCGGCGATGCTGCTGGTGGTGCCCTTGCATGCCGGTCCGGCCGCCGAGGCGCTGGCCTTCGCCGTCCTCGCGGGACTTGCCGGCGCGCTTGCGCTCTGGGCGCACCGGGCCGCGGGGCTGGCCGACCTGGCGCTGATCCCGGCCGCTGCCTTCCTTGCCCTGATCGTGGGTCAGGCCTGGGGCTTCGGCGATCTCTACCAGGCGCACGCCTTCTTCGATCCCGGCGCCGACCCCGAGGCGACCGCCCCCAACAGCGCAAGCCTCATCCTCGGGCTTGCCGCCGCCGTCACGGTTGCGGCCGCCTGGCGCAGCTTCCGCGCCCCGTTCGGCGCGGCCTGGGCCGCAGGGGCCGCCGCCTTCGCCCCGGCCGCGGCCATCGCGATCGAGCTCTTCTGGCAGCCCGGCCTTACGATCGGCGCCAATGCCTGGGCCCTGCAGGCCATCGCCCTTGCGGCGCTGATGACGCTGCTGGCCGAACGCTTCGCCCGCGCCGACGGCAACGACCGCCGCCGCGCCGCCTACGCGACGCTTGCTGCGCTCACGATGATCGCGCTGTCGCTCTTCATCCTGTTGTCGGGCGAGGCGCTGACCCGCCGCCGCGCTTGACCGGCGCTTCGGCCTGCCCGAGATGGGGCTGTTCCTGCTGGCCGGGGTGGTGACGCTTGGCTGGCGGCTGGTCCTCGACCCCGGGCTCCTCGCCTATGCCGAAGACCGGACCCTCGGCGCCGCGCTGCTCGCCTTCGGTGCCTCTCTCGCCGGCCTCGGGGCGGCGCGGGCGATCCTGCCCGAGGACCGGCCCGACACCCGCGCCCTGCTGGAGGCCGCGCTCTGGAGCGTCGGGGCCGCCTTCGCCACCGTCCTGATCTGGCGCGGCATCGACGCGATGGGCCCCGGCGACGACTTCGCCTTCCCGGGCCTCGCGCTCATGGGGCTGAGCGGGCTTGCGACCGCGCTCGCGCAGCTCTGGCGCGCGCAGCGCACGGGGCGGCTGGTCTGGCTCGGCCGGATCCTTGCCGCGGTCTTCGGGCTGATGGCGGGCCTCGTCTTCGGGCTGATGGCGGGCCTCGCCTTCCTTGCGGTCCTCATCGCCAACCCGACGACCTTCTTCGGCAGCACGCCGCGCGGCGTCCAGCCGCTCGACACGCTGACGGTCACGTACCTTCTGCCCGCCGCCGTCTTCGCGCTGATCGCGCGGCACGCGCGCTGGCTCCGCTGGCGGATCGCCTTCGCCTGGGCCGCGGGCCTCTTCGCGGCGGTCTGGGTGGCGCTCGAAATCCGCTGGTTCTGGCGGGGGGCCGAGATCGACGGCTATGGCTTCACCCAGCCCGAGCTCTACAGCTACACCGTCGCGCTGCTGCTGGGCGGGGCGGGGCTGCTCTACCAGGCCCTTGCCCGCCGCAGCGGCCTTCTGCGCCGCGTGGCGATGACGGTGATCGCGGTGACGGTGGCCAAGGTGTTCCTGGTCGACGCCTCGGGCCTGACGGGGCTTCTGCGCGTCTTTTCGTTCCTGGCGCTGGGGCTGGCGCTGGCGGGCCTTGCCTGGCTGAACCGCTGGGCGGCGGCGCGTCAGGCCGAGCCTGAAGAGGGCGGCTGAAGCGCGAACTCAAGCCTCAAGCCACGGCAGCATCCGGCCGGGGATCGCGTCCGACGGCGCCATGCCGACAAGGCGCGCGCCCATCCGCTCGTAGAAGGGCCGCGCGCCGGGGTCAGACAGGACCAGCGCCCGGCGGGCGCCGCGCGCCGCGGCCGCGGCCAGCGCATGGGCCAGAAGCGCGCGCCCGAGGCCCAGGCCGATGGCAGGCGGGTCGACGAACATCAGCGCAACCTCCTCGGTGCCCGCGTCGGGCCCGGCCTCCATCGCCACGACGCCCAGGGCCTGCCCGTCCGCCTCGGCCACGTAGCGCCGACAGCGCCGGTTCTTCGCCGGGCCGCGCAGGGCGGAGGGTGAAGGAGGGTCGGTCCATGCCCGCAGGATAGCCGCGCCGGGCGGCCAGCGCACCCCGCCCCTGCGCCCGCGGCAAGGCCACTTTACCTGCCCCGGCGCCCTGCCTATAACGCGCCCCATGACCCGGGGCCTCGGCATTCCGCGAATTACCGGCCCGGCGCTCTGACCGCCAGAGCCGCCGGGACAAGGCGCCTGTCCGCGCCGCGCACCCCCCTCCCCGCTTCCATCCGAAAGACCGACCCGCATGTCCGCCGAGACGCCCGACTACCGCCCGACCGTGTTCCTGCCCGAGACCGAGTTCCCGATGCGCGCCGGGCTTCCCCAGCGCGAGCCCGAGTGGCTGGCCCGGTGGGAGCGGATCGGGGTCTACGACCGGTTGCGGCAGAAGCAGGGCCGCCAGCCCTTCACCCTGCACGACGGCCC
>JALORM010000475.1 GCA_025458985.1 Paracoccaceae bacterium
CTGTCGCGCGGCTTCACCGTGGTCGTCGCAGGCGACGCGGCGCGGCTCAGCCCCTCGGGTGGAGCAGGGACAGAGGTCTCGGCGCGGGGGATGGAGTTCAGCCTGTTCTACTGGGGCAACGACGACGGCGCGGGCCCGAAGAAGTACGAATTGCTGCTGGAAGGCGCCAAGTTCGCAGATGCCAACGGGTTCTGCGCGGTCTGGACGCCCGAGCGGCACTTCCACGCCTTCGGCGGCCCCTACCCAAACCCCTCGGTCACCGGCGCGGCAGTCGCGGCGGTCACGAAGAACATCGGCGTCCGTGCGGGCTCCTGCGTCGCGCCGCTGCACCATCCCGCGCGCATCGCCGAGGAATGGGCGGTGATCGACAACCTGACGAACGGGCGCGCCGCCCTTGCCATCGCGTCCGGGTGGCAGCCCGACGACTTCGTGCTGCGCCCCGAAAACACGCCGCCCGCGAACCGCCAGGCGATGCTGGAGTCCATCGCCACGCTCAGGCGCCTCTGGCGCGGAGAGGCGGTGAAGTTCCCGCGCAAGGATGGCACGCCGCATGCCGTCGTGACTCAGCCGCGGCCGGTCTCGAAGGAGCTGCCGGTCTGGGTGACCACCGCCGGCAACCCCGAGACCTGGCGCGACGCCGGGCGGCTCGGCGCCAACGTGCTGACGCACCTTCTGGGCCAGTCGGTCGCCGAGGTGGGCGAGAAGGTGAAGATCTACCGCGCCGCTTTGGCCGAGGCAGGACATGACCCCGCCGCCTTCAAGGTCACGCTGATGCTGCACACCTTCATCGCCGCCGACCGCGAGCAGGCGCGCGAGATCGCGCGCGAACCGATGAAGGACTACCTGCGCAGCGCCGCGGCGCTGATCAAGCAGTATGCGTGGGCCTTCCCGGCGTTCAAGAAGCCGCAGGGCGTGGCCAACCCGATGGAAATCGACCTCGGCAGCCTTGAGGCCGACGAGCTGGAGGCGATCCTCGACTTCGCGTTCCTGCGCTACTTCGAGGACTCGGGCCTCTTCGGCACGGTCGAGGACTGCGTCGCCCGGGTCGAGGAGGTGAAGGCGATCGACGTCGACGAGATCGCCTGTCTCATCGACTACGGGATCCCGGCCGCACAGGTGCTGGAGGGGCTGAGGCCGCTTGCCGAGGTTCTGCGCCGGGCGAACGGCGCGGGTGGGGACGAGTCGCTCGCCGGGCTGATCCGGGCGCATGGCGTGACGCATCTGCAATGCACGCCGTCGATGGCGCGGATGCTGGCCGAGGACGAGGGCGCGCGCACCGCGCTGCGCGGGCTCCGCCGGATGCTGGTGGGCGGCGAGGCGCTTCCGGGCCGGCTGGCGGCCGATCTTGCGGCCCTGACTGGGGGCGAGGTCCTCAACATGTACGGGCCGACCGAGACCACGATCTGGTCCTCGGTCGAGGCGACGCGGGGCGAGGAGGGCGTGGTCAACATCGGCCGGCCCATCGCCAACACCGCGCTCTACGTGCTGGACGAAACCGCGCGACCGGTGCCCGACGGCACGCCGGGCGAGCTGTGGATCGGCGGCGAGGGCGTAGCGGCGGGCTACTTCCGGCGCGACGACCTGACGGCCGAACGCTTCCGCCCCGATCCCTTTGCGGGGCGGGGCCGGATGTACCGCACCGGCGATCTGGTGCGGCGGCGGGCGGACGGGCGGCTCGACTTCCTCGGCCGGGCCGATCACCAGGTGAAGATCCGCGGCCACCGGATCGAGCTGGGCGAGGTCGAGGCGGCGCTGGAAGCCCTGCCGGGAGTCCGGCAGGCCGTGGCGATCCCGCGCGAGGATGTGCCCGGCGACGTGCGGCTGGTGGCCTATGTCACCCATGACGGCCCGGTGGACGAGGCGGCCTTGCGCGCCCGCCTGGCCGACACCCTGCCCGAGGTGATGGTGCCCGCCCATGTCGTACCGCTCGAGGCGTTCCCGCTGACGCCGAACCGCAAGGTCGACCGAAAGGCGCTGCCGGCGCCCTCGGCCCGCGCCGCGGTGCCGGACACCGACTTCGCCGCGGCCGAGGACAGCGTCGAGGAAGCCATCGCCGCCGTCTGGGCGCGGGTGCTGGGCGTCGGCCGCGTGGGGCGGTCGGACAACTTCTTCGCGCTGGGCGGGCATTCGCTTCTGGCGGTGCAGGCGCACCGGGAACTGAAGGCGGCGTTGAAGTCCGACCGGCTGGCGATCACCGACATCTTCCGGTTTCCCGTCCTGTCGTCGCTGGCCAACCACATCGGCAAGGGCACGAGGCCGCGCCAGCGGGACAGACCCCCGACCGGTCCGACGCCATGGCGCGGCGGCGCGCGATGCGCGCGGCGCGCGAGCGGGCGCAGGGATGACCGCGCCGTTCCGTCTGCCTGCCGTCGAGGCGGCGCTTGCGGTGCCGTCGAGGCGGCGCTTGCGGGGCTGTTCCCCGCGGGCACGGCCGTCGCGGCCGCCCCGGTGCTGGCGGGAGCCCGGCCGGACTGGCCGGAGGAGGCGGCGGCGGTCGCCGGGGCGGTGCCGCGACGGGTGGCCGAGTTTGCGGCCGGCCGCGCCGCCGCGCCGGGTGGCCGAGTTTGCGGCCGGCCGCGCCGCCGCGCGCCGTGCGATGGCGGCGCTGGGGCTGGCGCCCGTGCCGATTCCGATGGGCGCGGACCGCGCGCCGGTCTGGCCCGAGGGCCTGGCTGGGTCGATCAGCCATGCTGCCGGTGTGGCGGTGGCGGCGCTGCGACGTGGCGGCGCGATCGGGCTGGACGTCGAGGAGGACGCCGCGCTGGAGCCGGGCCTCTGGCGGCTGATCTGCATGCCCGCCGAGCTTGAG
>JALORM010000055.1 GCA_025458985.1 Paracoccaceae bacterium
GGGTGGCAGTCCGGCGGCCTCGACCACATAGGTGTGGATCGAGAACACCACCGCCCCGGTCACGGGAAGCCGCACCAGGCATTGCCGCTCGCAGCGCATATAGGCTGCGGCGCCGGCGGGTTTGGGCCGTGGGTCGGCCTCGCGCCGGGGGTGGAAAAGCTCGGGCGAGGCATAAGGGTGCCAGTTCATCCGCCAGAGCGGCCGCTCTGGCCTGAGCGCATCGAACAGCCGCTGGACCCGTGGCGCGAGGTCGCCGTCGTAACCCGGCACCGGCGCGTGGATGCGCAGCAGCGGGTGTCCAAGCTTCTCGGCCAGCGTCCAGGACGCCGGAAAGCACAGGATCGCCCCGGTCAGCACCTGCTCGCCCGGATGCCCGAACGGCGCGCCGGGCTGCATCAAGCACAGGTCCTCCTGCACCAGCCTGCCCAGCGTCAGCAGCGGCCGCGCGGGGTCAAGCGGGACGACCACCCCATCCGGCCGGACCGCCTCGGCAGACCCCATCTGCCCGGCATGGGCTTCGTCGACAACCAGCCACTCGGCCATCTCCAGCGGCACCATGCCCGGCTTTCGCATCAGGCGCGGATCGGTCCAGGGGATCGCAGGCAGACGGTCTTGCAGGACGGGCGGCATCGCCGAAGGCTAGCCCGGCCGCCCGACGTCGGAAAGAGGGCACCCGCGCGTCGGGAACGGACGGGACGCGCGGCCCCCTGCCCCTAGGCTCGGCCAAGGGAGGACCGCACCATGACCGAACACTACCGCGACCGCCGCAAGATCGATCCAGGCCGGGGTGCGGCCCTTGCCGACGGCACGCCGAACGACAACGACCGGATGGAGATCGGCCCGACGCGGCTGGCCTTCGAGGAATGGGCGGCCGCCGGCCTGCCCCTGCCCGACCTGCCGCGCATGCGCGAACACCGATGGCGCCGACTGACGGAGGCCGTGGTGGCGCGCGACTGGGGCGGGCTTCTCATGTTCGACCCGCTCAACATCCGCTATGCGACCGATTCCACCAACATGCAGCTGTGGAACGCGCACAACCCGTTCCGGGCGCTGCTTCTGTGCGCCGACGGCTACATGGCGATCTGGGACTTCAAGGGGACGCCCTTCCTGACCGAGTTCAACCCGCTGGTGCGCGAACGCCGCTCGGGTGCGGACTTCTTCTACTTCGACCGCGGCGACCGCGCGCCCGACGCCGCCCGCCGCTTCGCCGCCCAGGTGAAGGACCTGATCGCCGCGCATGGCGGCGGCAACCCGCGCCTCGGCGTCGACAAGATCATGCTGCACGGGCTGCGCGCACTGGAGTCCCAGGGATTTCAGGTGATGGAGGGCGAGGAGGCGACCGAGAAGACCCGCGCGATCAAGGGCGCGGACGAGATCGCCGCCATGCGCTGCGCGATCCATGCCTGCGAGGCGGCGGTGGCCGAGATGGAGCGCGCCGCCCGCGCGGGCGTCCCCGGCGGCCGGATGAGCGAGGACGACATCTGGGCGGTCCTCCACGCCGAGAACATCCGCCGCGGCGGCGAGTGGATCGAGACGCGGCTGCTCGCCTCGGGCCCCCGCACCAACCCCTGGTTCCAGGAATGCGGGCCGCGGATCGTGCAGCCGAACGAGATCGTCGCCTTCGATACCGACCTGATCGGCGCCTACGGCATGTGCACCGACATCAGCCGCACCTGGTGGATCGGCGACCGTCCCCCGACGAACACGATGATCCACGCGATGCGTCACGCCCACGACCATGTGCGCCAGAACATGGAGCTTCTGAAGCCCGGCGTGCACTTCCGCGAGCTGACCTTCGGCGGCCACCGGCTGGAGGACCAGTACGAAAAGCAGAAGTACGGCTGCAAGATGCATGGCGTGGGCCTGTGCGACGAGTGGCCGCTGATCACCTATCCCGACGGCTACGAGGAGGGCGCCTTCGACTACGTGCTGGAACCCGGCATGATGCTCTGCGTCGAGGCGCTGGTCTCGCCCGAGGGCGGCGACTTCTCGATCAAGCTCGAGGACCAGGTGCTGATCACCGAGACGGGGTATGAAAACCTGACGAAGTACCCCTTCGACCCGGTGCTGATGGGCGAGGGCTGACGAGGCGGCGATCCTTCTGGCGAAGGATCTCGGCTCGCGGCCCGGGATTGCGGTGTCCGACCCGCGGCCTGAGCCCGGCCCTAGCCCCGTCCGGAACGGTCAGGCGGCCTCCGCCCCCCCATTCCCCCGCCCCGCTCCCTGCGGTAACAAGCCGCCATGGGAGGGCCGCCAGTGGCGCCACGCGTCGACCTGATGACCTGCATGCGCGACGAGGCGCCTTTCGTGGTGGAGTTCGTGGCCCATCACCTCGTCCTCGGTTTCTCCCGCATTCTCGTTGCCTCGAACAACTGCACCGACGGCACCGATGCGCTGCTCGACGCGCTGGCCGCGGCCGGCGCGATCCGGCACCTCGCGCACAGCGTGCTCCCGGGAGAAATGCCGCAGCGAACCGGGTACGCTCGGCTGCGCGCGGCCTTTGGCGTCAACCGGTCCGACTGGGCCATGGCGCTCGACGCCGACGAGTTCCTCTGCGTGCATGCCGGAGACCGCAGCCTTGCCGCCCTTCTGGCCGAGGTTCCGGACGGCATCGACATCCTGGCGCTTTCGGCGGCGACCTTCGGCCCCGGGGGCCGGTCCGCCTGGTCGCCCGCCCCGGTGACCCAGGTCTTCCGCAAGGCCGTGCCGCCTGCGCATCGGGCGAACGGGCTGGTGAAGTCGCTCTTCCGGGCGCCTGCATCCTTCAAGGGGTTCCAGAACCACTCTCCGGTGGGCTACCGGGGCCCGAAGACGGCCCCCGTCGTGATGTCGGGCAAAGGCGATGTCTGGGAGGCCGATCCGGACCTGCCGCTCTGGAAACAGCTTCGCCACTTCCGCCCAGACCGGATCGGCCACCGCCTTGCGCAGGTGAACCACTACGCGACCAAGACGTGGGACAGCTTTCGCCTGCGGATCGCCCGCGGCCGCGGTGCGGCACCGTTCGGGCAGTCCAATACCCGCCACGACCAGGAGTACTTCGACAGCATCGCCAGCGCAGCGACCCGGCCCGACGAGGCGATTCAGGCCTACGCCCCGGACGTTGCGACGCAGATGGCCGCACTGCGCGCCGATCCCCGCGTCGCGGCCGCCGAGGCCGCGGCACTTGCCCTCTATGCGGAACGGATCGCGGCGCTCGGGCCGTGACGCGGCCCGGCTCGACTTTGTCCCGGCTTGCCTAAGGACCGGCGCGACTGTGGCCAGCGCGACCGGCCGCAGGCCCGCCTTGTCGGCCGGTCCGCGGGGCGTCAGGCCATCCGCAGCCTGGGGCGACGGCCCTCTGCCCAGGCCCGTACCGCCTGGCCGAAGGCCTCGAACAGCGGGCGCGAGACGGGGTCGTTCGCCGCGTTCCACTCCGGGTGCCACTGCACCGACAGCGTGAAGCCCGGCGCGCCTTCAACATAGATCGCCTCGGGGGTGCCGTCGGCGGCCTCGCCGTCGATGACGATCCGGCGACCCGGCGTCTTGATGCCCTGGCCATGAAGGGTGTTCGTCATCACCTCTTCGGCCCCCATCAGGCGGTGGAACACCCCGCCGGTCCGGAAGCGGACCGCATGGCGCAGGGCGAACTTCTCCTCCAGCGTGCCGTCAGGCGGCATCCGGTGGTTCATCCGCCCCGGCAGGTCGCGGATTTCGGGGTGGAGCGTGCCGCCCAGCGCCACGTTCACCTCCTGAAACCCGCGGCAGATTCCAAGGAAGGGCTGACCGGTCTCGACGCAGGCCCGGATGAGGGGAAGCGCGATCGCGTCCCGGCAACGGTCGAAGGCGCCGTGCGCCTCGGTCTCGGCCTCGCCGTACTCCTCGGGGTGGACGTTGGGGCGACCGCCGGTCAGCAGGAACCCGTCGCAGACCGACATCAGCTCGCCCACGCTGACAAACCGCGGATCGGCGGGGATCATCACCGGCAGCGCGCCCGAGACCTCGGCCACCGCCTGGCTGTTGATCGTGCCCGTGGCATGGGCGGGATACTGATCGTTGATCAGGTGCTGATTGCCGATGATGCCGACGACCGGCCGTGCCATGCTGCCCTCGTGCCCCCCGCTCCCAAGATATAGGCTTGCGCGCAGGGGGCAAGTCTAGTCCTGCGACGCCAGGGGCCGCCGCACGGCAAAAGCCCGTTCACGCAGCAGAAACGCCCGCGCGGTGCCGCAAGCACATTCCGGCCCGACATGCGGATGGCAGAGCGTGCGGCCCTCAGGCTTCGCCCGCGAACCCCGCCGCCTCGATTCCCGCCACTGCCGCCGCCGCGTCGTTCTCGGACGTATCGCCCGTCACGCCCACGGCACCGACGACCTCGCCCTTGCGATCCCGCACCAGCACGCCACCCGGCACCGGCACGAAGCGCCCGCCGTAAAGCCCGTTCATCGCCTGCACGAAATAGGCCTGCGCCTCGGCCCGGTCGCGCTGCGCGGTCCCGGCGATGCCCAGCATCACCGACCCGTAGGCCTTGCCGCGCGCCAGCTCGAACCGGCCGGGGCTCGCGCCATCCTCGCGCGCCGCGGCGATGACATGGCCGCCGGCATCCAGCACCACGACGGTCAGCGGCTTCAGCTCCATCTCGCGCGCCCTGGCAAGCGCGGCCTTCAGGATCGTCTGTGCCTTCTTCAAGGTGATCACTGCCCCCCTCCTTCTCTTGTTCCCAAATACTCCACGGGGAGCGCGAGGGGTGTGAAACCCCTCGCTCCTCAGCCGGGCGCCCGCGCGGCCTTCAGTTCCAGGCGCCGGGCATGCAGCACCGGCTCGGTATAGCCCGACGGCTGCACCCGGCCCTCGAACACCAGGTCGCAGGCCGCCTTGAAGGCGATGCCGTCGAAGCCCGGCGCCATCGGCACATAGGCGGGATCGCCCGCGTTCTGGCGGTCCACCACCTCGGCCATCTTGCGCATCACCGCCATTACCTCCTGACGGCCGACGATGCCGTGGTGCAGCCAGTTGGCGATGTGCTGGCTCGATATGCGGCAGGTCGCGCGATCCTCCATCAGTCCCACGTCGTTGATGTCGGGCACTTTCGAGCATCCCACGCCGGCATCGATCCAGCGCACGACATAGCCGAGGATTCCTTGCGCGTTGTTCTCGACCTCGCGCAGGATCTGCTCGGGCGTCCACTTGCGGTAGGTGGCCAGCGGAATGTCGAGCAGCGCATCGACATAGGCGCGCCGCCCGCCCTTGCGCAGCCGCGCCTGCACCGCGAAGACATCGACCCTGTGGTAGTGCAGCGCATGGAGCGTCGCGGCGGTGGGCGAAGGCACCCAGGCGCAGTTGGCGCCGGCCTTGGGGTGGTCGACCTTCTGCTCCAGCATCGCCGCCATCAGGTCGGGCGCGGCCCACATGCCCTTGCCGATCTGGGCCTTGCCCGACAGCCCGCATTCCAGCCCGATGTCGACGTTCTGGTTCTCGTAGGCGGTGATCCAGGACTTGCGCTTGATGAAGTCCTTTCGCGAGAACGGCCCCGCCTCCATCGAGGTGTGGATCTCGTCGCCCGTCCGGTCGAGGAAGCCGGTGTTGATGAAGCAGACACGGTCCTTCGCGGCGCGGATGCACTCCTTGAGGTTCAGGCTTGTCCGCCGCTCCTCGTCCATCACCCCGAGCTTGACGGTGTAGCGCGGCAGTCCCAGCGTCTCTTCCACACGGTTGAAGATCGCATCGGCAAAGGCCACCTCGTCGGGGCCATGCATCTTCGGCTTCACGACGTAGACCGACCCCGAATGGCTGTTGCGCGGCCCTTCGGTCTTCTTCAGGTCGTGCAGCGCGATCAGCACCGTGACCATCGCGTCCATCAGGCCTTCGAACACCTCGGCGCCCTCGGCATCGAGGATCGCGGGGTTCGTCATCAGGTGGCCCACGTTGCGCACCAGCATGAGCGCCCGGCCCTTGAGGACGACCTCGCCCTGCCCGTCTGGCGCCGTGAAGACCCGGTCGGGTTCCAGCGCGCGGGTGACGGTGCGGCCCGCCTTCTCGAAGCGTTCGGTCAGGTCGCCCTTCATCAGGCCCAGCCAGTTGCGGTAGGCACCGACCTTGTCCCCGGCATCGACGCAGGCGACCGAATCCTCGCAATCCATGATCGCCGACAGCGCGCTTTCCAGCCGGACGTCGGCCAGCCCGCACTGGTCGCGGGCGCCGATCGCGTGGGTGCGGTCGAAGACCAGTTCCACATGCAGTCCGTTGTTGCGCAGAAGCACGGCCTCGGGCGCCATCGGGTGGCCTCGGTACCCCGCGAACTTGTCGGGCTGCGCCAGGGGCAGGTCATCGGCCAGAAGCTGCCCCGCCTTGACGTGATAGCGGCGCACGTCGGCGTGGCTCGTGCCCTCCAGCGGAAAGGCCTCGTCCAGAAACACCCGCGCGCGCGCCACGACGCGCGCACCGCGGCCCCGGTCATAGCCCCCCTTCGGCGGGGCCGAGCCCATCGCGTCGGTGCCGTAGAGGCAGTCATAGAGGCTGCCCCACCGGGCATTGGCCGCGTTCAGGGCGTAGCGCGCATTGGTGATCGGCACGACAAGCTGCGGGCCGGCGACCTGCGCGATCTCGGGATCGACCCCGGCGGTTGCGATCTCGAAATCCGGCCCCTCGGGAACGAGATAGCCGATTTCCTCAAGAAAGCCCTTGTAGGCCGCATGGTCATGCGGGCTGTCGCGGTGCGCGACATGCCAGGCGTCGATCCGGGCCTGAAGGTCGGCGCGGCGATCCAGCAGCGCGCGGTTGCGCGGCGCAAGGTCGCCGACCATCACGGCGAAGCCCCGCCAGAAGGCGTCCGCCGCGATCCCGGTGCCCGGCAGCGCCTCGTGCTCGAGGAACTCCGCAAGCACCCTGTCCACCTTCAGGCCGGCCCGATCCACCCTGTCGCTCATCCCCGAATGCCTCTCTTCCGCCGGCCACGGCATACCGCGGCGCACAATGACATCGGCCCGCCGGATAGCGCAGAACACCCCGGCAGGCAACGCATCCGGTCCGGAAACCTGACCGGATCCCGCGACCGGCGAAACTTAGCCAATTGGCTCACTTTTTACTGGACAGCAGGCCCGCACCCTGCCATGGTTATCCAAATGGCTAAGCATGACCCCTCGCTCGACCGCCTCTTCCACGCCCTGTCCGACCCCACCCGGCGCGGCATCGTCGAGCGTCTGCTCGCCGGACCCGCCAGCGTGTCGGACCTGGCCGCACCGACCGGGATGGCGCTGCCCAGCGTGATGAAGCACCTCGCGGTGCTGGAGGACAGCGGGCTCGTCACGACCGAGAAGGCCGGCCGCACCCGCCTCTGCCGCCTCCGGCCCGAGCCGCTGGATCATGCCCGGAACTGGATCGACGAGCAGCGCCGCATCTGGGAGGCGCGGCTCGACCGGCTGGACGACTACGTGACCCGACTGATGGAGGAACGCGCACATGGAACTCGACCCCAGGACTGACCTCAGCTTCACCCGCAGGCTTGCGGTGCCCCGCAGCCTCGTCTGGGAATGCTGGACAAGCGAGGAGCACATCCCCCAGTTCTTCGTGCCCCGCCCGCACCGGGTGACGGCCTGCGACCTCGACCTGCGCGTGGGCGGGCGCTTCAACACGACGTTCGAGGTCGACGGCAACCTGATGGACAACAAGGGCGTCTACCTCGAGGTGGTCCCCGAGGAACGGCTGGTCTTCACCGACGCCTACACCGAAGGCTGGAAGCCCGCGCCCGATCCGTTCATGACCGCACTCCTGCTGCTGTCGGACGCCGAGGACGGCGGCACCGTCTACACCGCCATCGCCCGCCACCGCAGCCCCGAGACACGCGAGAGCCACGAGAAGATGGGCTTCTTCGACGGCTGGGGAACCGTGGTCACGCAGCTCGAGGACTACGCGAAAGGACTGATGACATGACCCCCGCACGCTTCGACACGCTGCGCTTCACGCGCGATATCTCATCCCCGCCCGCGACCGTCTGGCAGGCCTGGACCGACCCGGGGATGCGCGCGGCCTGGTCGACGAACGCGCCGGGGATCAGTGTCAGCTACCTTGAATCCGACACACGCGTCGGTGGCCGCGAGATCGCGCTCTGCCGGTCGCCCGGTGACCCCGAGATGCGTGTCGAGACGCGCTGGCTGGCCCTTGCAGCGCCCTCGCGCAGCGTCAGCTCCGAGGCGGTCGAGGCCGGGGGCGCCCCCCTGTCGGCCGCCCTCGTCACGGCCGAGATCGCGGCGGACGGCGCGGGCTCGCACCTGGCCGTGACGGTGCAGATCGCTGCCCTGGCCGGCCGGGACATGGCGGCAGACTACAGCGCGGGCTTCGGCGCGGGGCTCGACAGCCTGACCGACATGGCGGGGCGGACGATGGTGATGGAACGGGTGATCGATGCGCCCGTCGCTGCCGTCTGGGCCGCCTGGACGGACCCCGACTGCCTGCAATCCTGGTGGGGGCCGGACGGCTTCACCTGCCGGTCGCAGCGGATCGACCTGCGCGCGGGCGGCGAGTGGGTGTTCGACATGATCGGGCCGGACGGCGCCGTCTACCCGAACCACCACCGCTACACGGCGATGGAGCCCGAGGCGCGCCTTGCCTACACGCTGCTGTGGGGCGAGGACGGACCGAAGCACGCCGATGCCTGGGCGAGCTTCGCCGACGAGGGCGGGCGGACACGGGTGACGCTCGCGATGACCCTGGTCACGGCCGAAGAATACCGCACCGCCAAGGGTTTTGGTGCCGAAGAGCTTGGCCAGCAGACGCTGGGCAAGCTCGCGCGGGCGGTTGCCGTCCGCGCGCGGACGCGCCGGGCGGGGTGAACCCGCCCTACCCCGCCCGCGGCGCCCCGTCGGGCGATCGCGGGCGGCGCGCGCCACGGCAGCGGTCGGAACAGTGGCGCACCTCGTCCCAGACCCTCGCCCACTTCTTCCGCCACGCGAAGGGCCGGCCGCAAGTGAGGCAGGTCTTCACCGGAAGGTCGGCCTTGCGGACGTGGCGCGGCATCGGCCTGTCTCCATGCGGGCACGGGTTCC
>JALORM010000476.1 GCA_025458985.1 Paracoccaceae bacterium
GCGATGCCGGAGGCATCGATCAACTGGGCGGGCATCGGCTTCGCCAAGGAAGACCAGGACTTCGTCGATGCCTTCAACGCCGCGCAGGCCGAGTATCTCGGCTCGCCCGAAATGCTCGCCGCGGTGGCCGAGTTCGGCTACGGCGAGGGTTCGCTGCCCGGTGACGTGACGACCGAGTGGGTCTGCGCCAACCGCTGAGACGCGAACCCTTGGGGGTCTGACGGGGGGCGGGTCCGCCCCCCGCCACGCAGGGCGCGGGGGCGGCCGATGTCGATCTGGGAGTTCCTGCAAACCTACGGCGCGCGGATCATCGACGGCACTCTCGTGACCGCTGCGCAGTTCGTCCTGGCCACGCTTGTCGCCGTCACCGCGGCCCTGGCGGCAGCATTGGGGAAGCTTTCCCGCAACCTCGCGGTCCGCGGCCTCGCCGTGACCTACATCGAGCTGTTCCGCGGCACCTCGCTTCTGGTCCAGCTTTACTGGATCTTCTTCGTCCTTCCGCTTTTCGGGATCACGCTCGACAAGTTCACCGCGGGCTTCCTGTCGGTCGGGCTCAACATCGGCGCCTACGGGGCCGAGATCGTGCGCGGCGCGATCCAGGCCGTGCCGAAAGGCCAGTGGGAGGCGGCCTATGCGCTGTCGATGTCGCCGGCGCGCCGGATGCGGCGGATCATCCTGCCGCAGGCGCTGGTGCTGATGCTGCCGCCCTGGGGCAACCTCCTGATCGAGCTGCTGAAGGGCACCGCGCTCGTCTCGCTGATCTCGGTCGCCGACCTGATGTTCCAGGCCAAGCAGATCAACGCCTCGACCTTCCTTTCGGCGCAGGCCTTCGGGACGGCGCTTGTCGTGTACTACCTGCTCGCCCGCTTCCTGATCACGCCCGCGATGCGGCGGCTCGAACGGGTCATGGCGCAGAGGCTGGGCCGGGCATGAGGTTCGACTGGCAGTGGGACTTCGCATGGGAGATCCTGCCCCGCCTGCTGGCGGCCACGCTCAACACCCTCTTGGCGGCCGGCATCGGCTATGCCATCGCGGTGGTCCTCGGTCTCGTCCTCGCGCTTGCCCAGCGCACGCCCTGGAAGCCCCTGACCTTCATCGTGCGCGAGGCGGTGGAGTTCATCCGTTCGACCCCCCTCGTCCTGCAGATCTTCTTCGTCTTCTACGTCGGCCCCCAGTTCGGCATCCGCCTGTCGCCCTGGACGGCCGGTATGATCGCGATCGGGCTGCACTATTCGGCCTATTTGTCAGAGGTCTACCGCGCCGGGATCGAGGCGGTGCCCAAGGGCCAGTGGGAGGCGTGCCGCGCGCTCAACATGTCCACCCGCGACACCTACCTGCGCATCGTCATCCCGCAGGCGCTGCCGCCCTCGGTCGCGGGGATGGGCAACTACCTCGTCGGCATCTTCAAGGACACGCCGATGCTGAGCGTGATCGGCGTGGCCGACGTGATCTTCCTGGCGATCTCGCTTCCGGCGGCGGGGCTGGTGCGGCTGTTCGAAGGCTTCGTGCGCCGCAAGATGGGGATGTGACCGATGGACCATGGCGACTATCCGCTGGAGCTGCCCGAAGGCGACCGCCCGATGGTCCGTTTCATGAACGTGACCAAGCGCTACGGGTCGCTGACGGTTCTCGACAATCTCTGTCTCGACGTCGCCGAGGGCGAGATGGTCACCGTCATCGGCCCTTCCGGGTCGGGCAAGACCACCGTCCTGCGCATGCTGATGACGCTCGAGACGATCAACGGCGGGATCATCTACGTCGACGGCAAGCCGCTCACCCACATGGAGCGGAACGGCAGGCTGGTGCCGGCGGACGAGCGGCACCTGAGGAAGATGCGGTCCTCCATCGGCATGTGCTTCCAGCACTTCAACCTGTTTCCCCACATGACCGCGCTGCAGAACTGCATGGAGGGGCCGGTGCAGGTGCTGGGACTGCCGAAGGCCGAGGCGCGTGCGCGGTCCGAGGAACTGCTGGAAATGGTCGGCATGATCGAGAAGAAGGACCAGCATCCCTCGCGCCTGTCCGGCGGGCAGCAGCAGCGCGTGGCCATCGCCCGCGCGCTCGCCATGCGGCCCAAGGTGATGCTATTCGACGAGGTGACCTCGGCGCTCGACCCCGAGGTGATCGGCGAGGTGACCAACGTCATCCGCCGCCTCGTGGGCGAACACAACCTGACCATGCTGATGGTCACCCACCAGATGGGCTTCGCCCGGGACATCTCGGACCGGGTCTGCTTCTTCTACCGCGGCAAGATCGAGGAACAGGGTCCGCCAGACCAGCTGTTCGGCAACCCGCAGCGCGAGCGCACGCAGCAGTTCCTGTCGGCGGTGAAGGAAGCCGACTGATGGGCGTGACGCTTGCCGACATCCTCGCCGCACGGGCGACGATCCGGGGCATCGCCGACGCGACGCCGCTGATCCCGTCGCCCTTCATGTCGGCGCAAGCGGGCCACGAGTTCCTGATGAAGATGGAGACGATGCAGCCCATTGGCGCCTTCAAGCTGCGCGGCGCGGTCAACGCGGTGTTCAACCTGCCCGCGGATACGGGTGGGGTGACTTGTTGCTCGACCGGCAACCACGGCCGCGGCGTGGCCTATGCGGCGCGCGCGCGGGGGATGCGGGCGGTCATCTGCATGTCGCGCCTGGTGCCGCAGGCCAAGGTCGAGGGCATCCGCGCGCTCGGCGCCGAGGTGCGGATCGTCGGCACCAGCCAGGACGAGGCGATGCACGAAAGCCGCCGCCTGTGTGCGGAGGAGGGGCTGGCGGACATCTCGCCCTTCGACGATCCGCGCGTGATCGCCGGCCAGGGCACGATCGGGCTCGAGATGATCGAGGCGCGCCCCGACCTGCGCACCCTTCTCGTGCCGCTGTCGGGCGGCGGTCTGGCGGCCGGGGTGGCGGTGGCGGCCCGTGCGATCAACCCCGGCATCCGCGTCATCGGCATCACGATGGACCGCGGCGCGGCGATGGCCGCCTCGATCGCCGCGGGCCACCCGGTAGAGGTGCCGGAATACCCTTCGCTCGCCGACAGCCTGGGCGGCGGGATCGGTCTGCAGAACCGCCTGTCCTTCCCGCTTTGCCGCGATCTTCTCGACAACGTGGTGCTGGTGACCGAAGACGAGATCCGGCACGCGATGCAGGTCCTCTACTACGAGGACCGGATGGTGGCCGAGGGCGGGTCCGTCGTCGGCCTTGCCGCGGTGCTGTCGGGCAAGGTCGCCCTCACCGGCCCGACCGCGACGATTCTGACCGGACGCAACCTCGACATGGCGACCTTCACCCGGGCCGTGACCGGGCAGGACGTGACGCTGGGCGACCTTACCCTCAAGGGCAAAGCCTATGCCGCATGACATCCGCATCGTGACCGAGGCCGAGCTGCGGGCCGCCGTCCGGCTGGACCTGACGCTTGTCGACGTGATCGAACGGGCCTTCGCGGCCCTCGCCGAAGGCGGGGTGGTGATGCCCCCGGTCCTGTCGATGGACCTGCCCGCCGCCAATGGCGAGGTCGACGTCAAGACCGCCTAC
>JALORM010000056.1 GCA_025458985.1 Paracoccaceae bacterium
CGATGCGCTCCTCAGCTTCCCCGCGCTGCTTCTGGCGCTGACCATCAGCGCGGTCCTCGGCCCCAACGTGCAGAACACGATCATCGCCATCGGGATCGCCTTCACCCCGTACCTAGCCCGGATCATCCGGGGCGAGGCGCTGCGGGTGACCGCGATGCCCTATGTCGAGGCCGCCCGCGCCGGCGGCACCCGCGACCTGCCGATGATGGTGCGCCACGTCCTGCCCAACATCATGCCCGCCGTGATCGTCCAGGCCACGATCAGCCTGGCCTTCGCGATCCTCGCCGAGGCCGGGCTGTCGTTCCTCGGGCTCGGCACGCAGCCGCCCTCGGCCTCGTGGGGGCTGATGATCCAGGCCAGCCGCGACTACCTCGACCGCGGCCCCTGGACGGCGCTGGTTCCCGGTCTGGCGGTCGCCATCACCGTTCTGGGGCTCAACATGCTGGGCGACACGCTGCGCGACGTGCTCGACCCGAGGGCGCGCAAATGACCGCGCCCATCGTCACGGTCGAGAACCTGCGGGTGGAGTTCGACAGCGACGGCACGACCGTCGCCGGGGTCGAGGACGTGACCTTCTCGATCGCCCCGGGCGAAACGGTCTGCGTCGTGGGCGAATCCGGATCGGGCAAGTCGGTCACCTCGCTGTCGATCATGCGGCTGGTGGAGTTCGGCGGCGGCCGCATCGCCGCCGGCGCCATCCGCTTCGCGCGCGCCGACGGCAGCCTGCTCGACATCACCGCCGCCGGCGACGCGACCATGCGCGATATCCGCGGCGGCGAGATCGGCATGGTCTTCCAGGAGCCGATGACCTCGCTGAACCCGGTCTTCACGATCGGCCGGCAACTGTCCGACGGGCTGATGCTGCACCGCGGGCTTTCCCGCGACGCGGCGCGGGCACGGGCGCTGGAGCTTCTGCAGGAAGTTCGCATCCCCGAGCCCGAGCGTCGGCTGGCCCAGTATCCCCACGAGCTTTCCGGGGGCATGCGCCAGCGCGTCGTCATCGCCATGGCGATGGCCTGCCGGCCCCGCCTGCTGATCGCGGACGAACCGACCACCGCGCTCGACGTGACGATCCAGGCCGAGATCCTTGCACTGATCGACCGGCTGAAGCGCGAGACGGGGATGGCCGTCCTCTTCATCACGCACGACATGGCGGTCGTGGCCCAGATGGCGGACCGGGTCGTGGTGATGTATCGCGGCCGCATCGTCGAAAGCGGCCCGGTGACCGAGATCTTCGAGGCGCCGAAGGCCGATTACACGCGCAGCCTGCTGGCGGCCGTGCCCCGGCTTGGCGCGATGCGGGGCACGGCCGGGCCTGACCGGATGTCGGGCCTAGACCCGGCCGCGCGCCCGGCACAGTCCAGGCCAGCCCCGCAGCCGTCGGACAAGCCGCTTCTTGCCGTGCGGAACCTCGTGATGCGCTTTCCGGTCAAGGGCGGCATCCTGCGCCGCACCGTGGCCGAGGTCCACGCGGTCGAGGACGTGAGCTTCGACATCCGACCCGGCCAGACACTGGCGCTGGTGGGCGAATCCGGCTCGGGCAAGTCCACCTGCGGCCGGTCGATCCTGCGCCTGGTCGAGCCCCGCTCGGGCGAGATCGCGCTTGGCGGCCAGAACATCCGCGGCCTGGGCCCCGAGGGGCTGAGGCGTGCGCGGCGCGACATGCAGATGGTGTTCCAGGACCCCTTCGCCTCGCTCAACCCCTACATGCGGCTCGGGGCGCAGGTGGCCGAGCCGATCCGCAACTTCGCCCTCGCCTCGGGGACCGAGCTCGACGACCGCGTCGCGCACCTGTTCGACCGGGTGGAACTGCCGCGCACCTTCCTGCGCCGGTTCCCGCACGAGCTTTCCGGCGGGCAACGCCAGCGCGTCGCGGTGGCGCGGGCGCTGTCGGTCAACCCCCGGCTCATCATCGCCGACGAGGCAGTGTCGGCGCTGGACGTGTCGGTGCAGGCGCAGGTCCTGAACCTGATGATGGACCTGCAGGCGGACCTCGGGCTGTCGTTCCTGTTCATCAGCCACGACATGGCGGTGGTGGAGCGTGTGTCGCACCAGGTCGCGGTGATGTATCTTGGCCGGATCGTCGAGATCGGTCCCCGCGCCGCGATCTTCGAGGACCCGCGCCATCCCTATACGCGTTCGCTGATGGCGGCCGTGCCGCTGGCCGATCCGCGCCGGCGTCGCCTGCGCGAGGACCTTGGCTTCAAGCCGGTACCCTCACCGGTCTTTCCGCTCGGACACCGTTCGCCCCCGTCAGCCTACGACGAGGTGGCCCCCGGCCACCTCGTGCTGATCGCGGGGTGACAAAGGGGCAGGGCGGGCCATGTGCCCGCCCGCCATCGGTCCGCAGATTTCGGGGCGCTGCCGGTATCCGCCGGGCGGCGTCAAGCGCTCCGCAGCCGGGGCTTTCGGCCGCGCGGACCCGAATGGGTGTCGATGAACCCGAGCACCAGCGGCCGGATGTTGTTGCGCCAGCTGCGGCCGGCGAAGATGCCGTAGTGGCCGGCGCCAGGCTCCAGGTGGCTTGCCTTCTTCTCGGGCGGCAGCCCGGTCAGCAGGTCCAGCGCCGCAAGGCACTGGCCAGGGGCCGAGATGTCGTCCTCCTCGCCCTCGACGACCTTCACCGCAACGTCGGTGATCTTGCCGATGTCGACGTCATGGCCGGCGACGGTGAAGACGTTCCGCGCAATCACGCGCCGCTTGAACACCCTCTCGACCGTCGACATGTAGAACTCGGCCGTCATGTCCATGACCGCAAGGTATTCGTCGTAGAAGCGGTTGTGCTTGTCGTGGTCGCCGGCTTCGCCCTTGGCGACGCGCAGGATCTGGTCGAAGAACGCCTTGCCGTGCCGGTCGCCGTTCATCGAGATGAACGAGGCAAGCTGCGCAAGGCCGGGATAGACCATCCGGCCCACGCCCTTGTACTTGAAGCCGACGCGCTGCAGCGCAAGGTGTTCGAGCTGCCCCATAGTGACCCGCCGACCGAAGTCGGTGACGTCGGTCGGCGCCGCGTCAGGGTCGATCGGTCCGCCGATCAGGGTCAGCGTCCGCGGCTGCGCCGCGGGCTCCAGCTCGGCCAGATACCCGGTGGCGGCAAGCGCCAGTGGCGCGGGCTGGCAAACCGCGATCACGTGGATGTCCGGCCCGAGGAAGCGCATGAACTCCATCAGGTAAAGCGTGTAGTCCTCGATGTCGAACTTGCCTTCGGACACCGGGATGTCGCGCGCATTGTGCCAGTCGGTGATGTAGACCTCGCAATCGGGCAGCAGCGAGGCGACGGTCGAGCGCAGCAGCGTGGCGTAGTGGCCCGACATCGGCGCCACCAGCAGGACCCGGCGCGGCTTCGGCGGGCGTTTCGACACCTTGAACTGGATCAGGTCGCCGAAGGGCTTGCACACCAGCCGCTCGACGTTGACCGTATGGTCGCGGCCGTCTTCCCCGACCACGGTGCGGATGCCCCAGTCGGGCTTCGCGACCATGCGCGAGAACGCCCGTTCGGTCACTTCGCCCCAGGCCGCCAGCAGCTGGAAGCCGGGGTGCAGGGCAAGGCCCGTCTGCGGGTAGGACCCAAGGGCAAGCGCGGTCGCGCCCAGCCACTGGTTCGTGTTGCGGGCGGTTTCCATCCAGTCATACATGGCCATGTAGCGCATGTGCCGCGTTCCTTCCTCCGGGGCGCATCCCGAATTCGTCGCTTTGCCCCCCAGCATGGCGACGCTATGCTGCGCGCAGGGTAGGATGGAAATATGAATATGACAACACAGGACCAGAACGGTCCGTCGGACCCCGCCGAGGGTCTGGAAAAGCTCAACGCGAACCTCGCCAAGGTCGAGGACCTGTCGCAGCGGCTGATTGCCGCGATCTCGCACAAGCGCCAGCCCAACCCCGCCCTCAGTTCGCCCAGCCAGGACCTGTTCATGCGCGCGGCCTCGGCCTATGTCGCCGAGATGATGGCGAACCCCTCGAAGATCTTCGAGCATCAGGTCGCCTACTGGAGCAAGTCGCTCAAGCACTACATCGAAGCGCAGCAGCAGCTGATGAAGGGCCAGGTCACCAAGCCGCCGCCGGATCGCACGCCCAAGGACCGCCGCTTCTCGAACCCGTTGTGGGAAACGCATCCCTACTTCAACTACATCAAGCAGCAGTACCTGATGTCGGCCGAGGCGATCCGCACCGCGGTCGCGGACCTCGACCACCTCGACCCCAAGGACCGCCAGCGGGTCGAGTACTTCTCGCGCCAGATCATCGACATGCTGTCGCCCACGAACTTTCTCGGCACCAATCCCGACGCGCTGGAGAAGGCGGTGGAGACCGAGGGGCAGAGTCTGGTCGACGGGCTGGAGAACCTCGTGCGCGACCTCGAGGCGAACGAGGGCGACCTGCTGGTGACACTCGCCGACCGCGAGGCGTTCAAGGTGGGCGGCAACATCGCCACGACCGAGGGCGCGGTGGTTTACCGCAACCGCCTGTTCGAGCTGATCCAGTACGCGCCCACGACCGACAAGGTCCACCGCACGTCGCTCGTGATCTTCCCGCCGTGGATCAACAAGTTCTACATCCTCGACCTCAAGCCGCAGAATTCGCTGATCAGGTGGATCGTCGACCAGGGCTTCACCCTGTTCGTCGTCAGTTGGAAGAACCCCGATCCGAGCTATGCCGACGTGGGCCTCGATACCTATATCGAGGAAGGCTACCTCGCCGCCATCGACGAGGCGAAGAAGATCACCGGCGAAGACCAGGTCAACACCGTCGGCTACTGCATCGGCGGCACCACGCTGGCGCTGACGCTGGCGATGATGCACAAGCGCAAGGACCGTTCGGTGAAGTCGGCCACCTTCTTCACGACGATGACCGACTTCTCGGACCAGGGCGAGATGGCGGTCTTCCTGACCGACGACTTCGTCGACGGGATCGAACGCGAGGTGGCCGAGAAGGGGGTGCTCGAGTCGTTCTTCATGAGCCGCACCTTCTCGTTCCTGCGCTCGAACGACCTGATCTACGGACCGGCGATCCGGAGCTACATGATGGGCGAGGCGCCCCCCGCCTTCGACCTGCTGTTCTGGAACGGCGACTCGACGAACCTGCCCGCGCGGATGAGCGTCGAATACCTGCGCGGCCTTTGCCAGTCCGACCGGTTCGCCCATGGCGGCTTCGACATCCTGGGCGAGACGCTGACGCTGGCGGACGTGCGCGTGCCGCTCTGCGCGATCGCCTGCGAGACCGACCACATCGCCGCCTGGAAGGCCAGCTACAACGGCGTCCGGGCGATGGGATCGAAGGACAAGACCTTCATCCTGTCCGAGTCGGGGCACATCGCCGGGATCGTGAACCCGCCCGCCAAGAAGAAGTACGGCCATTACCTCAACGACGACTGGCCCGAGCGCCCCGAGGACTGGCAGGAAGGCGCCGCGCGCGAGGACGGGTCGTGGTGGCCGCACTGGAGCGACTGGCTGGCGAAGCGCTCGGGCACGAAGGTCGCCGCTCGCGTTCCCGGCGACAAGGACCACCCGATTCTGGCGAAGGCTCCGGGCACCTACGTGGTCGAGAAGCCAAAGGCCTGATTTCCCTCCGAAAGTTTTTTTGCTGCACTGCAGCATGAGGGGTTGAAATGCTGCGCCGCAGCATGTATCTATGCTGCATCCGCAAAGGGCCGTGGATCGGCCCGGTAGACCCCGAAGCCAGGAGATTCCAGATGGCCAGCAAGACCCAAGACTACAGCAAGATGTACCAGGACATGATGGCTGCGTTCCCGGTTGACGCCGCTGCCATGCAGGACGCGTTCAAGACGACCGCCGCCTTCGGCGAGAAGATGTCGAAAGTCGCGCTCGAAGCCGCCGACAAGTCGGCCGAGATCTCGGGCAAGTGGACGAAGCTGACCATCGCCAAGCTCGGCGAAGTGTCGAAGGCGAAGTCCGAGCCGACCGACTACACCAAAGCCTTCACCGACTTCGCCTCGGCCCAGGCCGAAGCCGCCGCCGAGACCATGGCTGCCTTCGCCGAAGTCGCCAAGAAAGTGCAGATGGAAACCGTCGAGCTGATGCTGGCCGCCGGCAAGGACTTCTCGGAAGACGCCTCGGCCGCCATGAAGAAGGCGACCACCGAGATGACGTCGGCCGCCAAGAAAGTGGCTGCTGCCGCGAAGTGAGGAAGGGGACTTCGCGCTTCCGGCATCCTCCCAACCGGTAAAGCGCGAACCTCGGGCGGGCTTCGGCCCGCCCTTCTCTTTTTCGGGCGCATGCTTCGGTGGGCGCGCTCAGCGTCCGGGGCCGCTGGCTACTGCCAAGGCCCTCCCTCGGCCGATCCCGGCCCGCCCTTTCCTTTTCTGCGCATGCGGTCTAGGCTTTCTGCGCGGGCAAAGGGGGAGGGCATCATGGCCGACAAGACCGGACCGCTTCTCATCAAGCGATACGCCAGCCGCCGTCTCTATAACACCGAGACCTCCGACTATGTCACGCTCGAGGACATCGCCGCGTTCATCCGGGCGGGTCGCGAGGTGCAGATCGTCGACCTCAAGACCGGCGACGACCTGACGCGCCAGTACCTGCTCCAGATCATCGCCGAACACGAAAGCCGGGGCGAGAACGTGCTGCCGGTCAACGTGCTGAACGATCTCGTGCGCACCTACACCACGCAGGCGCAATCCTTCGTCCCGCAGTTCCTTGCCTCGTCGTTCGAGATGCTGCGCGAGGGGCAGGAGAAGATGATCGAGAACCTCGGCGCGATGAACCCGATGGCCGGCGTGCCGGGGTTCGAGGCGATGCGCAAGCAGCAGGAGGCCTTCCTCAAGCAGATGATGTCGGGCTGGAAGGGGTCGAGCGGCCCCGCCCCGGACCACGAGGGCGACGAAGCGCCGACCTCCGACGACCTCGCCGAGATCAGGAAGCAGCTTGCAGACCTTCAGTCCAAGCTGTCCAAGCTGGCCAAGTAGCGAACGGCGGTTGCGGCCATGGCGTGGGTCTACCTTCTGGGTGCCGGCCTGCTTGAAGTGGTGTGGGCTTTCGCGATGAAGCAGTCGGCCGGGTTCACCCGCCCCGGACCGACGGCGGTGATGGTCGTCGCCATGGTCGGATCGGTCATCCTTCTGACGCTGTCGATGCGCCACCTGCCGCTCGGCACCGCCTACGCGATCTGGACCGGGATCGGCACGCTCGGCGCCTTCGTCCTCGGGATCGCGCTACTGGGGGAGGCGGCGACGCCGATGCGCATCGCCGCCGCCACGCTCATCCTTGCGGGCCTCGTGCTGATGAAGGTCTCGTCCGACGGCTGACCGCCGGGCGGCCCGTGTCAGGCAACCTCTGCAAAGACCTTCTTCAGCGCCGATTCGAGCTTTTCGAACATCGTGTCGAGCTGCGCTTCGGTGGTGATGAAGGGCGGGCAAAGCACGATGGACTGCCCCAGAGGCCGGCAGATCAGCCCATGGTCGGTGCAGGCATTGGCGATGCGCTCGCTGACCGACAGCTTGCCGTCGAAGGGCGTCTTCGTCGCCTTGTCCTGCACCGCCTCCAGCGCGCCCATCAGACCGACGCCCCGCCATTCGCCGATATTGGGGTTCTCGGCCAGACGCTTCAGCCCGTCGATGAAGCGCGGCGCCAGGGCCTTCACGTTGTCCGCCAGGCCCTCGTTCATCACCACGTCGATCGCCTTCAGCGCGATCGCGCAGCCGACCGGGTGGCCCGAGGCGGTGAAACCGTGCGGAAACTCCTCGATCGCCTCGGCTGCGGCCTGGACCCGCGCGGCGAGTTCCGGCCCCAGGATCACCGCGCCCATCGGGAAATAGCCCGCCGTCAGGTTCTTCGACGAAATGATCGCATCGGGCATGTAGTCGTAGGTCTGGCAGCCCCAGGTGTTCCCGGTCCGCCCGAAGCCGCAGATGACCTCGTCCGAGATCATCGGGATGCCGTACTTGCGCAGCACCGGCAGCACCGCCTGGAAATAGCCCGCCGAGGGCGGGATCACCCCCCCCGCGCCCATCACCGGCTCGGCGAAGAAGCCCGCGATGGTGTCGGGGCCTTCCTTGATGATCGTGGCTTCCAGCTCGGCTGCCATCCGGGCGGTGAACGCGGCCTCGGTCTCGCCCGGCTTGCCGTAGCGCCAGTAGTGCGGGCAGGTCAGGTGGTGAAAGCCCGGCAGCGGCAGCCCGAAGACCGCGTTGTAGGGCTTGCCCGTCATCGAGGCCGAAACCGCCGTGACGCCGTGATAGGCGTTCCAGCGCGTCAGGATCTTGCGGCGCTGCGGCTTGCCCTCGGCGGCGTGCAGGAACCACAGGATCTTGACCATCGTGTCGTTCGCTTCCGACCCCGAATTGGTGTAGAACACCTTGCCGTCCGGAAAGGGCGACACCTCGACGAGCTTCTCGGACAGCATCACCGTCTGGTCGGACATCCGCCCGAAGAAGGCGTGGTAGCCCGGAAAGCGGTCATACTGCGCCTTTGCCGTCTCGGTCAGGCCCTTGTGGTCGAAGCCCGCCACCATGTTCCACAGTCCCGAGTTCGCGTCGAAGTATTCGCGCCCGTGGACGTCATAGATGTAGGGGCCCTTGCCATGGGTCAGCACCACCGCGCCGCGGTCGTGGATCGTCGGCAGGTCGGTAAACCCGTAGAGAGAGAAGCGGTCGGCCCGCGACTCCCACGAATTCGGCGCGTCGTCGCGCATGGCTGGTATCCTTCCCGAAAGGCTGCGGCAGAAGGCTAGCGCGCCCTGCGCGCCGCTTCAATCCGTCCCGCCGGGCCCAGCCGTTCGCGCCAGAATACATGGAACTCCGGTTGGAATGACGACGGGTCGTCCAGCGTCGAGACGTGGAAGTGCATCTCGCCCGGAAAGCGCTGCGAACTGTAGGAGATGGGCGAGCCGCAGCGGCGGCAGAAGCGCCTCTCGACGTCGGAGGAGGACCGGTAGACCCGCGCCTCGGTCCCCGTCCAGCGCCAGAAGCCCTCGGCGACCCCGAAATAGGCCGACACCGGCGCGCCCGTCGCGCGCCGGCAGCTTTCGCAGTGGCAGTAGCCGCGCCACTGCCCCAAGCCTTCGCCGAAACGGGGGGACCGCGCAACATGGCCGATGCCGCGTACCGCCTGACCCTCTGGGGGATCGAGGTCTTCGCCGCGGTGGCCGACGAAGGGTCGGTCAGCGCCGCGGCACGCCGCCTCGGCGCCTCGGCCTCGGCGGTCAGCCAGCAGCTGTCGAACCTCGAGGAGGCGCTGGGCGCGGCGCTCGTCGACCGCAGCGCCCGGCCCGCCGCGCTGACCCCCGCGGGAGCCATGTTCCGCCGCCGCGCCGAGGCGATCCTGAGCGAGGCCGCGCAGGCAAGGGCCGAGCTCGCGCTGGCCGACCTCTCGCGGCTGACCGAGTTCCGGCTGGGCATGATCGAGGATTTCGACGCCAGCGTCACGCCGCGGCTCCTGTCCGATATGGCCGAGGGGCTGAAGGGCTGCCATTTCCTTTTGGAAACCGGTCCATCGCACCGGCTGCTGGAGGGGCTCGACATCCGCGCGCTCGACATCGTCGTGGCCGCTGACATGGGCGCGGCCGCCGACTGGATGGAGGTCCACCCCCTGCTGGAGGAGCCCTTCGTTGCCGCCGTGCCGAAGGGCGCCGCGCTCGTCGACCCGCAGGCGCTGCCGTTCGTCCAGTACAGCACGCGCCATCACATGGGCCGCCAGATCGCCGCGCACCTTGCGCGCCAGGACCTGCGCCTGTCGCGCCGGTTCGAGATCGACAGCTACCACGCGATCATGGCGATGGTGGCCGAGGGGGCAGGCTGGACGATCCTGACCCCGCTTGGCGCGTTGCACGCCCAGCGCTTCCGCGAGGCGACCGACATCCTGCCCCTGCCGGTCGCCCCGCTGTCGCGGACGCTGTCGCTCAGTGCGCGGCGCGGCGTTCTGGGCACGATGCCGGCGGAGACAGCGGCGCGCCTGCGGGTTCTCCTGCGGGACCTCGTCGTGGCCCCGGCTGTCGCCCGGCTGCCCTGGCTGGACGGCCGCCTGAAGGTCCTCTGAGCTTCTCTTGTTCGGAAATACTCCCCGGGGGGGCCGGGGGGCAGGCAGCCCCCCTGCCTGTCCTCCCGGCGCTCAAGCCGCCTTGGCGCCCCTGACTTCGGCGGCGGCCGCGGCCAGCGCATCGGCGATGAAGTCGAGATCGGCCCGCGTCAGCCGC
>JALORM010000477.1 GCA_025458985.1 Paracoccaceae bacterium
ATGACGAAACCGAACAGTATGTCTGCATCATGACGCGCAGCTACCACCTCGCCCTGTCCTTTCCGGACAACCTGTACCGAGGCCACGCCACCCGTGTTCGCCGCGATGGCGGTATCGCGGCAAGAGTAGCCGGGAAGCCGGAACGGCCCCCACTCCGCCCCTTCCGCGCGGTTGTGGACAAAGCGCTGACCGGCCCAGTCGCGGTCCGGCCGATGGGCTGGCGTCGGCAGCTCCAGCGTATGGTCGATCTCGGTCAGGTGCTCGGCCGGCACGCCGATCTCGATCACCTCCAGCCCGTCCGAGGCGGTCAGCACCCGGTGCCGGATCTCGGGCGGCTGGATGAAGCAGTCGCCGGGGGTGAGGCGCCGGGGCGGGCCCTGGTCCTCGTAGACCACGTCGACCCAGCCGCGGATGCAGAAGATCAGCTGAAAGCCGACCTTGTGGAAATGCACCATGTCGGGCACCGGCCCGCCTTGCGGGATGCGGATGTGGCTGGCGATCATCGCGCCGCCAAGACGCCCCGGCACGAGGTCGCGGTACTCCATCCCAGCGCGGCCGACGACCCAGGGCGCCCCGTCGGCAAGTCGGCGGACGATGAAGGCGTGGTCCGTCGGCGGCAGCACCAGCGGGGGGTCGAGCGCGGCGATCTCGACCTCGGTGCCCCCGGGCGAGATCATCGCCCGAGCCCCGCCCGCGATCAGCACAGGGTCGTCGGCCAGGATCGCCAGCGCGCCGGGTGCCGCCCCTGCCTCAAGCCTGAGCCGCAGCCCATGGCCGGACAGGACCGCGAAGCGCGGGCTGTCGGCGGGCCAGATGCGGTCCAGACGGAACCCGAGCGTCCCGGTGAAGAACGGCAGGTCACCGGCCAGGTCGCGGGTGCCCAGGCGCGCCTCGGCGCGGATGTTCTGCATGGCCTTGCGTCCTCCCCTGCGGCAGACTGTGCGTGTGGCGGCGCTTTGGCAAGTTCCACTTGCCTGCCGCGGGGGAACGTGGTTCAAGCCGGGACGGCAGGATAGTTTAACGTTAAACAATCCGGGGAGGGCGCCGTGGACGAGACCAGACAGGACAGCGCGCGACAGGCCGCGCTCGACTACCACGAGTTTCCGCGGCCCGGAAAACTGGAGGTCCGGGCGACGAAGCCGCTCGCCAACGGGCGCGACCTTGCCCGTGCCTATTCGCCCGGGGTGGCCGAGGCCTGCCTCGAGATCAAGGCCGATCCCGCCACCGCCGCCCGCTATACCGCGCGCGGCAACCTCGTCGCGGTGGTGTCGAACGGCACCGCGGTGCTGGGGCTTGGCAACATCGGGGCGCTCGCCTCCAAGCCGGTGATGGAGGGCAAGGCGGTCCTCTTCAAGAAGTTCGCCAACATCGACTGCTTCGACATCGAGCTGAACGAGGCCGACCCCGAGCGGCTGGCCGCCCTTGTCTGCGCGCTGGAGCCGACCTTCGGGGCGATCAATCTGGAAGACATCAAGGCGCCCGACTGCTTCATCGTGGAAAAGCTGTGCCGCGAGCGGATGAAAATCCCCGTCTTCCACGACGACCAGCACGGCACCGCCATCGTGGTCGGCGCCGCCGCGACCAACGCCCTGAAGGTGGCGGGCAAGGACTTCGGCGACATCAAGGTCGTCTCGACCGGGGGCGGCGCGGCGGGCATCGCCTGCCTCAACATGCTCCTGAAGCTGGGCGTCCGGCGCGAGAACGTGTTCCTCTGCGACCTCGCCGGCCTTGTCCACGAGGGCCGGACGGCCGAGATGACGCCCCAGAAGGCCGAATTCGCGCAGCCGGGCGGGCCGCGCGGGCTGGCCGACGTCATCGAGGGGGCGGACCTGTTCCTAGGCCTCTCCGGCCCCCGCGTCCTGACGCCCGAGATGGTCGCCCGGATGGCGCCGCGCCCGATCGTCTTCGCGCTGGCGAACCCCACGCCCGAGATCCTGCCCGACGAGGCCCGCGCCGTCGCGCCGGATGTGATCATCGCCACCGGACGATCCGACTTCCCGAACCAGGTCAACAACGTCCTGTGCTTTCCCTTCATCTTCCGGGGCGCGCTGGACGTCGGCGCGACCACGATCAACGACGAGATGGAACTGGCCTGCATCGAGGGGATCGCCGCGCTCGCGCGCGCGACGACCTCGGCCGAGGCGGCCGCCGCCTACAAGGGCGAGCAACTGGCCTTCGGGCCGGACTACCTGATCCCCAAGCCCTTCGACCCGCGCCTGATGGGGATCGTCGGCCATGGACTCGGGCGTCGCCACGCGGCCCATCGCCGATCTGGCCGCATACAAGGCAAGCCTGGACGGATCGGTGTTCCGCTCGGCCCTGCTGATGAGGCCGGTCTTCGACGCCGCCCGCGCCGCCACCCGCCGCATCATCTTCGCCGAGGGCGAGGACGAGCGCGTGCTGCGGGCCGCGAACGCGATGCTGGAAGAGACGACCGACAAGCCGATCCTGATCGGCCGCCCCGAGGTGGTCGAGATGCGCTGCGAACGCGCCGGCCTGCCGATCCGCCCG
>JALORM010000478.1 GCA_025458985.1 Paracoccaceae bacterium
CTGCCCGGCGGCTGGGCCCGCGCCCGCGCCTGACGGCGCCGCCGGTCGCCGGACGGGGCGGCCGGCCTGCGGTTGCCTCCCCACCACGCTGGATGCCCCCCCTGGCAGAGGGCCGGTCCCTGGCACCGTCTGCCTGACCGTGCCTCGAAGGGACAGGATGCCGGCGGCCGTTCGGCGCCGCGGAACGCGGGGCGAAGAACGGCCACCCCCGGTTTGCGCAAGGCTGCCCCGAGTCCGCAATCGGCGCCTTTGCCTTGCATCCTTGCCGCAGGCCCCGATCCCGCGTCCCGCGCGCGCGCTTCCGGTCTGGTCGTCCGGTCCTGCACGCCAGTCGCACGCGCGTGTCCGGCCCCGGCTCCTCGCGTCGGCCGCAGCACGTGGCCGGCGCGTTGCCGCAGCTGCCGCGAAGGCCTGCCACGGGCCGAGGCATGCCCCCGGCCCGCCACCGGTCTCAGGGGCCTTTCCGGCGCCACGGCCCCTTGCCGTTCCCTCCGTGCGCCGCCAGACTGCCGGAATGCACGCCTCCGCCGCCCCCTCCCTCACCGTAACCGCGCCCTGCGACATCGGCATCGACCTGCCGGACGAGGCCGCGGGCGCTGGCCGGTATTCTCGGTGCTCGCGACACCGTGTTGCTGGAGGGTCCGATCGGCGCGGGCAAGACCTTCCTCACCCGTGCGCTGATCCATGCCCTGCTGGCGCGGGCGGGCGCCCCGCCCGAGGACGTGCCTTCGCCCACGTTCACGCTTGTCCAGACCTACCGGGCGGGGAACATCGAGGTCTGGCACGCTGACCTCTACCGCCTGTCCCACCCGGCCGAGGCCGAGGAACTGGGCCTGACCGAGGCCTTCGACACCGCGCTCGTGCTGGTCGAATGGCCCGACCGCCTCGGGCCGCTCGCACCGCCCGGCGCGCTGACCCTCGCGCTGTCCCCCGGCCCGGGCGAGACCGGCCGGCATGCGCGCCTGACCGGCGGCGACGGCTGGGCGCAGCGCCTTGCGCGGCTGGCAGAGGACATGGCGCCGTGCCGCTGACCGACGCCGGGCCGGCAGCCGCGGTTCCGGGCGACCCCGGGCTGGCGCCGGAGGACGCAACGCGCGCCGCCGCGGCCACGGCCTTCCTTTCCGGTGCCGGATGGGGCGCGGCCCGCCGCGCAGCCCTGGCCGGCGACGCCTCGGCGCGCCGCTACGAGCGGCTGACCGCCGCCGACGGGGACCGCGCCGTGCTGATGGACGCCCCTCCCGGCTGCGGCGACGACACCGCCGCCTTCGTCGCCATCGCCCGGCACCTCGCCGCTCTGGGGCTGTCGCCTCCGGCGATCCTGGCGGAGGACCACGCCCGCGGCTTCCTGCTGATCGAGGACCTGGGCGACGGGCTCTTCGCCCGCCTCCTGCGTGACGACGCGGCGCGCGAGCCCGAGCTCTATGCCGCCGCCGCCGCGGTCCTGGCCGAGCTGCACCGCCACCCGCCGCCGCCCGGCCTGCCGCGGCTCGACGCCGCGACGATGCCGGCCCTGATCGCCCCGGCGTTCGACTGGTACGCGGCCCACGCCGCCGAAGCCCCCGCGCCCGACGCCAGCGCCGCCATCGCCGGGGCGCTGGCCGAGGCGCTCGACCGCCTCGCCCCCGTCCCTCGGCCGGTCCTGATCCTGCGCGACTACCATGCCGAGAACCTGATCTGGCTGCCCGACCGGCACGGCACCGCCCGCGTCGGCCTGCTCGACTTCCAGCTGGCCCACGAAGGCCATCCGGCCTACGACCTCGTCTCGCTGGTCGAGGATGCCCGCCGCGACGTGTCCGAGGCGGGCCGTGCCGCGGCGATCGGCGCCTATCTGGAGGCGACCGGGGCGGAGGCGGCCCAGCTGGAGGCGGCGATGGCGGTGCAGGGCGCGCAGCGCAACCTCCGCATCCTCGGCATCTTCGCGCGGCTGTCGCTCCAGCACGGCAAGCCGCAGTACGTCGATCTGATCCCGCGGGTCTGGGGCCACGTCCGACGCGACCTGGCACATCCCGCGCTGACCGCACTCGCCCGTGCGGCACAGGCGCTGCCGCCGCCCACCCCTGCCGTCCTCAGCCGGCTGAAAGACCGATGCGGCACGATCCCCGCGCGCTGATGGTCTTTGCCGCGGGCTTCGGCACCCGGATGGGCGCGCTGACGGCGGCGCGGCCGAAGCCGCTGATCGAGGTGGCGGGGCGGCCGCTTCTGGACCATGCGCTGGCGCTGGCCGAAGGGCAGGGGATCGCGCGCACGGTGGTCAACGCGCATTACCTCGCCGACCAGGTCGCGGGCCACCTCGCCGCCCGGCCCGGAGTGTCGGTCAGCGTCGAGCATCCCGCCATCCTCGACACCGGCGGCGGCCTGCGCGCGGCGCTGCCGCTTCTGGGGCCGGGGCCCGTCTTCACCCTGAACTCCGACGCGGTCTGGACCGGACCGAACCCGCTTGCCACCCTGCGGGCGGCCTGGGACCCCGACCGGATGGACGCGCTGGCGCTGCTTCTGCCGCGGGGCTCGGCCACCGGCCACACGGGCCCGGGCGACTTCCTGATGGCCGACAGCGGCGCGCTGACACGGGGGCCGGGCCTTGTCTACTCCGGCGCGCAGATCGTCGATCCGGCGCGACTTGCAGACATCCCCGAGCCGGTCTTCTCGCTCAACCGGCTGTGGGATGCGCTGATCCCCGAGGGTCGGCTGCATGGCGT
>JALORM010000479.1 GCA_025458985.1 Paracoccaceae bacterium
TCGCGAACCAGGCGGCCCACGAAGACCGCGCCGGCGCCGACCCGGCGGCGCGGCTTGTCGAAAGCGGGCTTGGCTACATCGCGTTTGCGGGCGCCAATCCGGCGCTGTTCCGGCTGATGTTCGGATCGGACCGCCCGGACTTCCAGGCGCCCGAGCTGAAGGAGGCCGCGAACGCCGCGTTCCACCAGCTGGAGGCCGCGAATGCGGCGGTGGCGGCGGCGCTGGGAAAGCCGCTCGACCGGTCGAACGTCGAGGCGACCTGGGCGGTGGTGCATGGCCTCGCCGATCTGCTGGCCGGCGGGCGGCTGATGCGCATCGGCGCGATGGACGAAGCCGGGCGCGAGGCGGTCCTGCGCGGCATCATCGCGCGCAACATCCCGGCCTGAATCCGCCCTCGCGCCCGTCCGTCAGACCGCGCGGTCGATTCTGGTCGACAGGTGGATCAGGCTTTCGGTGTCGCTTACGCCGGAAATCGCGCCGATCCGGTCCAGCGTCTCGTCCAGCGCCTGGGTCGTGTCGGCCGCGACCGTCAGGATCAGGTCGACCCGGCCGGTCGAGGTATGGGCCGATTCGACCTCGGGCATGGCCTTGAGGCGCTGAAGCACCTGCGGCGCGGCGCGCGGTTCGACCGACAGAAGCACCGTCGCCCGGATCCGCCGCAGCGTCACCGTCTGGCCCAGCCGGATCGTGTAGCCGGCGATGATGCCGTTTCTTTCCAGCCGCTCGATCCGGGCCTGCACGGTGGACCGGGCGACCTTGAAGCGCCTGGCCAGTTGCGAGGTCGAGGTGCTGGAATTCGCCGCCAGCGCCGCGAGCAGCTTCTGGTCGAGGTCGTCGAGATCGGATTGCATGAGCATTTCGTCATTCTGCCATCAATTCCGGACGATTCAACTCTTTTCATCGGTGAAACCGTCCGCCATATCCCCCACACTCGTTTTCAGGAAAAGGGCGGCTCATACGCACCTGGCCTGGTTGAGGAAACGCCGAGCTTCGCCGCGTCTCCCAACCCGTCTGCCGGGGCAAGAGGTCGCTTTGTCTGTTGGCTGCTAGAACAAGAGGGCAGGGCCGATGGGACTTTCGAAAACGATCTGGTCGAAACCGACCGAATTCCTCCGCGCGCAGCGTCCGTCGCACCCGGTACTGTTCTTCGCGCCCGCGATCCTGCAGGGCACGGCGCGGCGGTTTCTCGACGGATTTCCGGGGCTTGTGACCTATGCGGTCAAGTCGAACCCCGACGAGGCGGTGATCCAGAACCTCGATGCGGCGGGCATCCGCGGCTACGATGTCGCCTCGGTCCACGAGATCGAGCTGATCCGCCGCCTCGCCCCGGGCGCGGCGATGCACTACAACAACCCGGTGCGCGCGCGGGCCGAGATCGCCCGCGGGGTCGAGCTGGGCGTGGTGTCCTGGTCGGTCGACAGCCGGTCGGAGCTGGCGAAGCTTGCCGACCTGGTGCCGGCCGAGGGCACCGAGATCTCGGTGCGCTTCAAGCTGCCGGTCGACGGAGCGGCCTACAACTTCGGCGCCAAGTTCGGTGCCACGGCCGAACTGGCGGCCGAGCTTCTGGCCGAGGTCGCGCGGCTGGGCTTCACGCCGTCGCTGACCTTCCATCCGGGCACCCAGTGCACCGACCCGATGGCCTGGGACGCCTATATCCGCAAGGCCGCCTGGATCGCGCGCGAGGCCGGTGTCACTATCGCGCGGCTGAACGTGGGCGGCGGGTTCCCGTCGCACCGGCTGCAGGACGTGAAGCCGGCGCTCGAGCCGATCTTCGAGCTGATCGACCGGGTGACGGGCAAGGCCTTCGGCGACGCGCGCCCGGCGCTGGTGTGCGAGCCGGGCCGGGGTCTGGTGGCCGAGGCCTTCTCGCTGGCGACCCAGGTCCGTGCGGTGCGCGACGCGGGCCACGTGTTCCTGAACGACGGGGTCTATGGCGGGCTGGCCGAACTGCCGCTGATCGGCGTGATCGACCGCATCGAGGTGCTGGGTGCCGACCTCGCGACCCGCGCGGCGGCCGACGTGCCGCGGATCGTCTTCGGGCCGACCTGCGATTCGGTCGACCGGCTGCCGGGCGAGCTGCCGCTGCCGGGGGACCTTGCCGAGGGCGACTACGTGATCTTCCACGGGATGGGCGCCTATTCGACGGTGACCAACACCCGCTTCAACGGCTTCGGCGAGATGGAGATCGCCACGACGCTGAGCCTGCGGGACTGACGGCCTCCGCCACCCCGACCCCGCCGCGACTGTCCGCCGGCCGTGCGCAGCGGCTCGCTCGCCGCCCGGCTCTGTCGCCCATGCAGGGCGCCTCCCTCCCCCTCCTGGGGAGGGGACCGGCTGGGAGAGACCGGGAGGGGGGCCGCCTCCCCCTGTTCCCGCCTGGTTCTGCGCCTCGCGCCGCGTCTCGATGCCCCCCGCCCCCCGTCCCCTCCCCGCGAGGGGGAGGGGATGCGCCCGGCTTCCACCGCGGGCACCTCTGGCACGGCCGGCCCGGTCCGCCCGGCGTGCAGGCCCGGATCGGGCTGGACACTCCCCTCTGCCTCCTTACCCTTGGCGCAGGTGATCAGGCGGTGGAGGCATGGCCCATGGCGCAGTTCGGCAAGGCTCAGAC
>JALORM010000480.1 GCA_025458985.1 Paracoccaceae bacterium
AGCCCGTAGGCGCGCGGGGCGAGCGTGTCGACGAAGGCGATCTCGGCCGTCATGCGACCCCTGCCAGCGGCTTGCGCGTGTCGGGCAGCCTCAGGCCCATGCCCGCGGCCCGGCCGGTATTGCAGAGGTCCGGCCGCGTGAGTTCCGCCAGTGCGAGGCCGGAAAGGTCAATCGGCGCCGGTGCCACGGTCCGTGTCCGGAACCACTCCTCGACCGCCCCCCAGACCCGCTGCCGATCTTGCGTGCGGCGCGGGCTGTCGTAGTCGGTTGCGCCGGACTGGGTCAGCGAATCCGGCGTCTCGATCTTCGTCAGGAGGATCTCGGGGATCACCCACACCACCTCGCCCGACAGGATCAGGCGGTTGCGGAACTCCCGGTCCTCCTCGATGCAGTCCGCAAATCCGCCGAGCCGGTCGAAGACGCTGCGGTGGAACAGGCCGGAATTGACATGCGTCCAGTCCCCCGGCACGCCCGCCGCCATCTGAAGGTTCGGGAACACGTCGTCGACGAGCGACAGGGTGCGCCGTATCTCGACCCGACTGCCGTCGGGCAGGATCAGCTCGTGGTGGGTGAGGACCGCGCCGACCTGCACACGGGTGCCCGGCTCACGCCCGGTCAACCGCCAGTTCAGGCAGGGATGGGCGCCGATCGTCGGGTTGCTGATGACGCGCGCCTGCCGCAGCACCTTGTCGCGATGCGGGATGTCGTCGGAATCGTGGAACGTCACCGCCTCGCCTCGGGCGAGCGCGATGCCGACGTTCTTCGCCTGTGCAGTCCCCGCATTCCGCGCAAGACGCGCATAGCTCAGCCGCGGGTCGTGCAGCCGCGGGCCGAGGGCTGCGCGGGTCCCGTCGGTCGACCCGTCGTCGACGACAAGCACGCTCAGTGCCGCGTGCGACTGGCCAAGGGCCGCGTCGACCGCCGCGCCGATGGAATGGGCGCGGTTCCAGGTCGGGATGACGATGGTGACGGTGGGGGTCATGCAGGTTCTCCGATGGGCCCGAGGGAGCGGCCGTAACAGCGCAATCGCCGGTCGATCCACAGGCCGGCCGGCAGCGGCAGCAGCATGAGCGCGGCACCCAGAAGCACGCTGGGCGCGGTCGCGAGCGCCGCCAGCACCAGGGCGACGCCGGCCCAGGCGAGGACGGGCATCGGCAGGCCCGACGATCCGCTCGCGTCCTTCGCGGTCACGGCGAAGCCCGGCCGTGCGCCGAGCAGCGCGTCGAGCGTCGCGATCGCCGAGGTCGGCAGCAGCGCGATGCGCGTGGCCAGCGCCTCGACCAGCGTCGCGGCGGGCGCCCGGTCGCGCAGGGCGGCGACGGCCAAGGGGCCAAGCGTCGCCGCATAGGCAACGGCAAGGCCAGCGACCGCGACTTCCGCCAACGCCTGTGCCGGGCCGTATCCCGGTGCCGCGGCCAGCCGCAGGCCGGCGCCCGCCAAGACCGCGGCGAAGATCAGCGCCAGGTTGGCCCAGGCCGTCAGCTGCGACACGACCAGGGCACCTTGCCGCATGCCCAGGCCGGACAGCCCGAGGAGCAGCGTCCGCACGTTTCCCGCGGTCCAGCGGTATCGCTGGCGGTGCAGGCTCGGCAGGTCGAAGGGCAGCAATCCCTGCCCGAGGCGCCGCTCGACGTACCGGCCTCGGAAGCCATGGCGGCAGAGCCTGACGCCAAGCTCGGCATCCTCCGTCACGGTGTCCGCGCGCCACCCCCCGACCGTGCGCAGCGCCGCCGCCGAGATTACGCTGAGCGTTCCGGTCAGCAGCATGGCGTCCGCCCCGCTGGCGGTGCGGGCGTGTCGCCGGAAGTAGTCCGACAGTTCCAGCGCCGTGCCGGCCGCGCGGTTCTCGGCCCGGTAGGCTTGCGGGAACTGCAGGAAGTCCGCGTCCCACTCGCCCAGCGCGTCGGCCGCGCGGGCAAGGAAGTCGGGCGCCACCACGTAGTCGGCATCGACGATGACGACATGGGTCGCGTCGGCCCGCGTCTCGGCGAGCGCAATGGTAAGCGCCCCGGCCTTGGCGCCGCTGACCCCCTCGCGGTGGAGGAACCGGAAAGCCGCCCGGCCCCGGCACCACGCCGCGACCGGCTGCCACCTGTCCGCATCGGCGGTGTTGTTGTCGACCACGATGATTTCGTGGGGCGGCGCGTCCCTTTGTCCCGCAAGGCTTGCAAGGGTAGCGATCAGGACCTCGGGCGGCTCGTTGTGCGCGGGCACGGACGACACCGTCCGCCAATACTGCTTGAAGTCGGGTTGCATCGGTCCTTCCGCGTTCGCTGCCACGGAACAGGGCCCGGGTGCTTTTGTTCCTGCGGCATGCGCAGGGGCCCGTGTTGTGTCCAGAACTGCGGGTGCCGGGAAGCCGGTGCCCCAGGCGCCGGCCTCCGGCCTCGTCAGGCAACCGGACCGCGCCTCCGGCCCGTCAGCGCATCGCGGCGATCGCGACCACTGCAAGAATGACCAGCCCGGCGATGGCAAGCCACACGAGGCCGTTCCATCGGGTGCTGTCGCTCGTATCCGTCCACTCCGGAACGTGGCGGTCCTGTGAAGGCTGCGGATCGTCCGGCCGGCCCTCGATCTCGGCCTGCCAGGCTGTATGCCGTTCCGCTGCCGACGGGGCCGCGCCGCCGGCCTCGGCGTCGGTTCCGAGCGGTGCCGCCGCCGGGTCCGGAAAGGCGCGCTTGTCGCCAGCCTTGCCTGCGTCGATCGCCGATCTGATCTGGTCGGTTGTCGGCGCCCCGTCGTCTCCGGCCTTGCCATGCACGCGGCCCGTCCTGTCATCCGGCATCGCAGGTCTCCTCTTCCTGCTGCGGACCGCTCGCCCGCGCAGTCCTGTGGG
>JALORM010000481.1 GCA_025458985.1 Paracoccaceae bacterium
GCCGGGCACGACCCGGCCGCCGTGATCGACGGGATGTACAGCCGCGAGGCCGCGGCGGCCGCGGCGCGCGCGATGATGGACCTGCCCGCGCCCCCCGACGCGATCTTCGTCGGCAACGACCACATGGCCTTCGCGGTGATGGATGTCCTGCGCTTCGACCTCGGCCTGTCGGTCCCGGGCGACGTGTCGGTCGTGGGCTACGACGACGTCCCGCTCGCCGCCTGGCGGGCCTATGACCTGACCACCGTGCGCCAGCCGGTCAACCGGATGGTCGAGGCGACCGTCGCCACGATCCTCGCCAAGATCGAGGACCCGGCCCGTCCGCCCCAGAAGATCGAGATCGAAGGGCCGCTGATCCTGCGCGGCTCGGCCCGCAAACCGGAAGGGTGGCGCGAATGAAGGGCTTCGATCCACGGTGGAAGGACTTCCCCGACTACATCCTCGGCATCACGAAGGAGATCTGGGAAGATCGCGGCATCGCCACGCTCGACCGCTACTATGCGCCCGACATCCCCGTGCGTTCGCCTGCTTCGGTGGTGGTCGGCAACCAGGGCGTCATCGCTGCGACGATGGCGACCCTCGCCGAGTTTCCCGACCGGACCCTGCTGGGGGAAGACGTGATCTGGTGCGAGGGCAACGACGACGGTCTTCTGTCGTCGCACCGGCTTCTGTCGACCGCCACCCATGCCCGCCCCGGTCTCTACGGCGCGCCGACGGGCCGGAAGCTCGTCTACCGCATCATCGCCGACTGCTACGCCCGGGCAAACCGGATCACCGACGAATGGCTGATCCGCGACCAGGGCGCCATCGTCCGCCAGCTTGGCCACGCCCCCCGCGACTTCGCCCGCGACCTGATCGCGCGCGAGGGCGGGCCCGAGGCTTGCGTCCGGCCGTTCCTGCCGGAAAACGATGTGCCGGGCCCCTACACCGGCCGTGGCAACGACAACGAATGGGGCGCACGTTATGCCGACATCCTGACCCGGATGATGGCCGCCGACTTCGCCGCGATCCCGAAGGAATATGACCGCGCGGTGACCGGCGCCTATCCGGGCGGCGTGACCGTGCACGGCACCGGCGGGGTTGACGAATTCTGGCTTGGCCTGCGCGCGTCGCTGCCCGGCGCACGGTTCGAAGTCCATCACGTCATCGGCCGCGACGACCCGATGATGCCGCCCCGCGCCGCGCTGCGCTGGTCGCTCGACGGCACGCATGACGGCTGGGGCGCGCTCGGCACGCCCACCGGCGCGCGGGTCCACGTCATGGGCATCAGCCACGCCGAATTCGGCCCCTGGGGCCTCAGGCGCGAATACGTCCTCTTCGACGAAGTCGCGATCTGGAAGCAGATCGTCCTCCACACAGGTGAGACATGACCCCCGACGAGATGGAAGGCCGCATCGTCCGCTATGGCGCGCTCAGGCCCTGCAAGACCGCCTTCATCGACGCCCATACTCCGGGCTCGGACCAGAAGGAGAACTTCACCATCATCGGCGGCGGCGTGTCCGAAAGCGCGGACCAGCACGTGCACATCACGATCCCGCACGGCTTCAACATCGGCGCGGCGGGGCAGCCGCCGAAGTGCCGCAACTCGCTGCATTCGCACCGCACGGCCGAGGTGTTCTTCGTGCTGTCCGGGCGCTGGCGGTTCTTCTGGGGCCGCTGGGGCAAGGCAGGAGAGGTCGTGCTGGAACAGGGCGACATCTTCAACATCCCCACGGGCATCTTCCGCGGCTTCGAGAACATCGGCACCGACTACGGGATGATCATGGCGATCCTCGGCGGCGACGACGCGGGCGGCGGCGTGATCTGGGCGCCGCAGGTGATCGAGGACGCCCGCGACCACGGGCTTGTTCTGTCCGAGAAGGGCAAGCTCTACGACACCAGGCGCGGCCAGTCGCTGCCCGAGGGCGTCGGCCCGATGCCGCTCCTGACCGAGGTCGAGCTCGCCGGCTACCCCGAACCCACGACCGCCGAGGTGATCCCGAACCACGTCGCCCGCTACTGGGACCTCGTGGCACTCGCCGACCGGCGGCCGGCAAAGGTGATCGGCGAAACCGGCGTGCTGCGCGACCGCCCGGGCTTCGAGGTGGATTTCGTCACCCGTGCCTCGGCGACCGCCGACCGCCACAGCCACGACCGCCCTTCGGTGCTGATGCCGGTCCGGGGCCACTGGCGGGTGGAGTGGGAGGGCGGAGAAGCGGTGCTGGCGCCGGGCCGGCGCTTTACCGCGTCGTCGCCACCAAGGATCCGGCGGGGCCGACATGGATGGGCTGAGGCCGCGCCGCGGTATTTCCGGTGCACGTCCGGTGCACACCCGGTGCACAGATTGTGCCACCCTCGGAGGCAGGCGATGAGCCGGATTCTGACGACCCATGTGGGCAGCCTGCCGCGCAGCCAGGCGGTGGTGGATTTCCTCTTCGCCCGCGAGCGCGGCGAGCCCCGAAGATCAGCTACGCCACCTACGTCAAGGACCGCTACACCGGCTTCAACGGTGACAGCCCCCGGAACGCGCCCGCCGATCTGAAGCTTTTCCCAAGCTTCCTCAAGCGGTTGGCCGAATCTGGCGGGACGCCGAAGTATGCAAGGCCGATGTGTGTGGGCGAGGTAAGGTCGAAGGGCCAGGGCGAGCTGCAGAAGGACATCGCCAACCTCAAGGCGGCGATGGCCGCCCATGGCGCGGGGCGCGGCTTCATGAACGCGGCCTCGCCCGGGGTGATCTCGCTCTTTCTCCAGAACGCCTTCTACAAGACGCGCGAGGCCTACCTTGCCGCGCTCGCCGACGCGATGCTCGCACTCTCGCGTCACATGTTGTTTACCGATCTTTCGGATGATGCCTTCGTCAAGGTCGCGGCAACGCATGTCGAGGCGCTGAACCACGCGCTGCGCGACATTCCGGCCGACCGGGTCCGCGTCCACATCTGCTGGGGCAACTACGAAGGCCCGCATGTCTGCGACATTTCGATGGACCGGATGTTCGCCACGCTGATGTCGGTGAAGGCGCGCCATGTGTTGTTCGAGACGTCGAACCCCCGTCACGGTCACGAATGGACGGTGTTTCGCGACCGCCGGTCCGAGATCCCCGACGACCGCATCCTCGTGCCGGGCGTCGTCGACACCACGACGAACTTCGTCGAACACCCCGAGCTGATCCGCCAGCGGCTGGAGCGCTTCACGGGCATTGTCGGCACCGACCGGGTGATGGCGGGCAGCGATTGCGGCTTCGGCACCTTCGCGGGCTTCGGCGCGGTCGA